>DATFXE010000350.1:0-6540 GCA_035258585.1 Roseiflexaceae bacterium
GGCGGCGGTGGCGGCTGGAGTGCGGCGAGGTCGGCCTCAGCTTTGGCCTTGGCGTCACGAGCCTGCTCGAGGCTCTGTGCGACGCCGGGGGGCGTGGCGGCGCCAAGCGCGACCTGGACCGGCTCGAGCTGGGTGATGATCTGCTGCTGGCGCGCGATCTCGGCTTCTAGCCGCTGCCGTTCAGCCTCGTAGGCGGCCTGTGCATCCGAAGATGCGGATGAGACCATCGGTTGCTCGGCGGTGGGGGCTTCGGCAAGCGCTACCTCGGCGGGCGCAGCGGCCGCGGCTTCCGGATGGGCGCCATTTGTCGCCGGCGAGGCCACTGGGGTGGGCAGTACAGTTGGCACATCGGCATCCGCTGCCGCAGTAGCTGCCGCCCCAAGCGCCGCTCCACAGTGATCGCAGAAGCGATCGGTTGCCAGGTTCGGCTGGCCACAGGCCGCACAGATCACCGTCTGATCGGCGCCAGGCGCAGAGGCGGCGCCGGTGGCTGGCGGCGACGCGAGCATCGTCGGCGCGTCATTGCTGGCGCCAGGGATGACCGTGGGCGCAGCAGCGCTGAGCGATGCGCCGCACTCGTCGCAGAACGCCTCGCCTGGCAGCACGGCAGCGCCGCAGGAGGGGCAGGTCGGCCCGGCGGCGGTCGGCTGCGAGGCCAGGGCGACCTGAGCCGGCGGGTAGCCGCCGCTTGGCTCCATGCGCGAGCCGCACTGCTCACAGAACCGGTTCGCCGCCTCATTTTCGGCACCACAGGTTGGACACTTCATCGTCACTCCTCCAATATCACGCGTTAAGAGTTATGAGTTCAAAGTTAAGAGATATGAGCTGTGTAAATTATAGCCTAATTCTTAACTCTTCACTCTTAACTCCAAAGCTTACTCTTCCAGTTTTTGCGTCAGGCGGCGGGTGGCGTAGCGCAGCTCCTTCTGGCTCTCGGCGCTCATCCCCTTGCCTTGTTCGAGCTGCTCGGCCTGTGCCTGGGCCTTCTGGGCCAGATCGAGCTCACCCAGATCGAGCAGGCGTGTGGCGGCGGCGCGCAGCTTCTGGGTTGCGCCGGCCAGGTTGCCGGCCTCGGCTTCGCTGAGCGCCCGGGTCTGCAGCTTGAACGCGGTCACTTTCTCCACCAAATTCATCACCCGCGGGTCATACTGCGCCGCGTTCGGGTCGCCGGTGAATTCCAGCAGCACATCCTGCTTTACAACTTGCTCATGCCCGCCGAGCGGCGTGTAATGTAGCTCGGCCTGCGCGATGCGGAACGAGCCGGGGGCGCGTGCTGGCACCATCAAGTCGACCACAACGCTGGCGGGTGCGCCGGCTTCCAGGCTGCCCAGCTTGACGGCCACGTCATTCTGACCGAGCGGCTGGTAGCCCAGGTTCGCGATCACCGGTGTCGTCCGGTACACCGCGCGCGGCGTGACATCGCGTGCGAGCCGCAGCAGCAGCCGTGCGTCCTGTGCGACAGTGCCCTGAGCGGCGCGGACTGCGCGCTGGAAGAAGCTGGTGATCTGGGCCGGGTCGGCGATATAGTCGGAAACGCCGCCCGTAGCCTCGGCCAGATCGTCGAGCAATTTCTCGTTCCATTCGGCGCCCAACCCGAGCGCGGTAACGCGTACGCCTTCCTGGCCGAGCTCTTTAGCGATCGCGCGGCAGTGATCCTCGTCGCCCCAGGTCTGGCCATCGGTTAGCACCAGCATGGCCGAGACGCGGTCGGGAGCTGCATATTTGCGCAGCTCGGCCTGGCCTGCCTGCATGCCGCCCGACAGCGCGGTGCCGCCGGCCTCCTCGATACTGGCTACTGCGGCCTTGAGCGCGTCCTTATCGACTGCGGGTGTGGCGGGTGTGAGCACCTGCACCGTGTCGTCGAACAGCACGATCGCGACAATATCTTGCGGCGTCAGCGTGTCGATGACCCGTTGGGTGGCATCCTTCATCGCGGCCAGCTTGGGACCCTGCATCGATCCTGAGCGATCGAGCACCAGGCAAAAGTTCAGCGGCACCGTCTCGGCGGCCGCGTCTGCCAGGGCCTCGACCAATAGGTAGGCTGCCTGCGGGCTGGTCGTAGCCGGCAGGGGCGCGCGGCCCCAGGTGCAAGTGAGAGTAAGTGTATTAGAAATAACGGGATTGGACATATTTATACTCCAGTTGTTCATTATCTGTTGTCGTAGGGGCGAGGTGACCTCGCCCCTACGACTATCGCTCGAAACTGCTAAACGTCCCGGCCATCACGCCGATCGCGCAGCAGAGCAGCAGTGTCGTGGCGCCCGTCGCGATGCCAAGAATCGCATGCCGCCGGCCGTCGGCGGTCTGAGCCGTGGTGGCGCCGATCAATGCGATGATGCCCATAATCAGCGCCACCGGCCCGCTGACCAGCGGCAGAAAGGCCAGCAAATAGCCTATTCCGGCCAGCGAGCTATCGCTGCCGCCGCTCGCACCGGCAATCAGCACAAGTAGTGCCGCCAGTCCCATCAGTGCGACGCTGACAACGCCTACCCAGCGGCTGCCGTTGGCAAGCCCGGTCGTGCGAGCCGACGTGCCGAATGTTTCCAATCGCTGCGAGCTGAATGGGCCGTATGGCTGCGATCCAGGTTGCACGTATGGCTCTGAATTCGGGCGCGCATAGCTGATATTCCCCGCCTGAGCCTGCTGGAATGGCTGGGTGTCCGGCCGTATGTATACCTGGCCACTGGCTCCGAACAGGGCGGCGCGGAATGCCGCGATACTGGCGAAGCGCCGATCGGGATCGCTGTCAGTTGCGCTGGCGATGGCATCCGATATCGGTTGCGGCAGATTCGGGTTGATCTGGCTAGCCGGAGGCAGCCGAAACGGCGTGCTGGTGGGGTCGTAGCCAGTCAGCAGTTGGTGCAGCAGCACACCCAGCGAGTAGACATCAGAGCGCGCGTCGGTCTGGCCCTTGCCATACTGCTCGGGCGCGCTGTAGCCGATCGTGCCGAACGCCTGCGTGTCTTTGGCCTGGCCCGGCTTGAACAGCCGCGCGATCCCGAAGTCGATCAGCTTGATTTGGCCATTTGGCGTGAGCATGATATTGGCCGGCTTGAGATCGCGAAAGATGATCGGCGGGCTCTGAGTATGCAGGTAGTCGAGCGCATCGCACAGCTGGCGCGTCCACTCGAACACGAGCGATGGCGGCTGCGGCAGCCCTTGGCGCACCAGGAAGCTCAGTAATGTCTCGCCAGGCACATATTCCATCACCAAATAGGCTTTGCCATCCTGCTCGAAGTGGTCGGTTACGCGCGGGAGGTTTGGATGGTTGAGCGCGGCCAGCATCTCGGCCTCGTGGCGGAAGGCATCGCGCGCCTGCTGGCGCTCGAGCGGCCCGTTGATCGCCGACTGGCTCATCTCCTTCACCGCCCATGTGATCGTGCTCAGGCGCCGGTCGCTGGCGCGATAGACCGCGCCCATGCCGCCCTGGCCAAGCTTCTGCATGACGACGTAGCGATCCTGGAGCACCGTCTGCTGGGGCAGCGTACCGGTGGCCGGGCTACCCATCAGCGGCGCCACATTGAGCCGCGTGCCACACTCGGCGCAGAATGGCGCGCCATCGGCATTATCATGTTGGCAGGTTGGGCAACGCATTCACATTGCAGATTTCAGATTGCAGATTGTAGATTGTAGATATCTAATCTGCAATCTGCAATCTACAATCTGCAATTTCTACTCTCCGTACTTCTCGAATTTTACCAGCACCGACGTGATATTGTCGTCCCCGCCGGCCGCGTTTGCAGCGGCGATCAAGGCGGTGCAGGCGGCTTGTGGGTCATCATTGGCCGCGATGATCTCTTCCATTTGCGGGTCGTGCGTCATCTCCCATTGGCCGTCACAGCACAGGAACAGCGCGTCGCCGGGACGCAGGCGCTCGGCGAACAGATCGATCTCGACCTCCGGCTTATCGCCTAGCGAGCGCAGCACCGCGTTGCGCTGCGGGTGAGTGTAGATGTCCTCTTCGCTGATCTGCCCCAGCTCGACGAGCCGCATGACCAGCGAGTGGTCCTTGCTGATGCGCCGCAGCTTGCCATCACGATAGATATACGTACGGCTGTCGCCAACGTTTCCGATCACCGCGCGGTCGCCGGCGATGAGCGCCATGGTGATGGTGGTGCCCATGTCGTTGCCCCGTGCGCGCGCCTCGTTCAGCACATACTGGTTGCCCTGCAAGATCGCGTTGCGGACGATCTCCTTCAGTTCACCCTCGTCGTAGGGCGCGTTGGCGTCGAGAGTTGGCGTCAGGTAAGCGCTCAGCACCACCTCGGCCGCGCCGCGGATGGCCAGCCCGCTGGCGACTTCGCCGGCGGCATGGCCACCCATACCGTCGGCGACGATGAACAGCCCCCATGATCGCCCGTTCGAGTTCTGCACGGTGCGCAAGTCGAGCGCCAGCAGGCTATCCTCATCCAGCTCGCGGATCATGCCAGCGTGCGAGGCCGCGCCGATCCGCGCCCACAGGGGTGAGGGCTCGGTCCGCTCGGCGATCAGGTCGTCCAGCCGCTCAGCCAGCACGCCAGCATCCGAGATAGAGCCGGTGCGTAGCTCGCGCAGCACATCGCCCAGGCCGGGCATCTCGATGAACTCGGTCGCCTGCTCCTCGGTCAGTTTACGGGTAGTGCGCGGTGTAGAAGTCAGCGATTCGAGCAGGCTGGCCAGCGCGCGCAGATCTTCGGCGCGGGCCTCGGCATCCTCAGGCGCGATCCGGCGCAGACCGGGCGCATCGCGCAGGCGTGGCAGATCGGCGGCAGTCAGCTCGACATCGCTGACGCTGATCGGGCCGAGCGCCAGGTCGGCGTCGTGCAGTTGGTGCAGCAGGTGGGCCAGGCCACGGCCAATGTACAGCGCCTGGATCTCCTCCAGCGGCGGCGCCACCGGCGGGCGCCCACTATCGGCGATCAGCGTCAGCGTCCGATTCTCGTCGGTGGCTTGATCCCAGATCGGCGGCAGCGCATCGCGCATCGCCGGGTCGGCGATTGCCGGGACCAGCGCAAGTCCAGCAGGCTCACCATCGCGCAGCTGGCCATGGTAGCGCCGGCCGTCCAGGTTCGCGCCGCACTCAGTGCAGAACAGCTCGCCAACCTCGTTCGAGGTAGCCCCGCAGGCCCAGCAGCGCTTCCACGGCTGGCGATCGATCGCCTCGACGCGCTCGCCTTGCTGCGCGACGATCTCGTAGCGGCCGGCGAAGAGCGGCGTTGGCGATTCCATTGTCGGCGGTTGCGTCTGGTCCATTGCTGCTCCTTGGTCTTCCGGCGCCGGCGCATCGGCTGCTTTAGCATTGATCGAGCCTCGTGGCTGTGTCGGCGCCTCCGAAAGAGACGCTGAGCTAGCCGTAAGAGTTGCGGCGAGCCATGCATGATCGGCCGGCGATGGATGGCTGCGTGGGAGTCGCGAGGCGCATTGATAGCAAAACCGGGCGTCTTCGCGGTTGGTCGCGCCGCAGGATGGGCAGATCGGCATCTGGCGACTCACGGCATGGTTGAACGTTTGCACGTTGAACGTTAGAAGGTTAGTATGGACAACCTGATTAACCTTCAAACGTTCTAACGTTCTAACGTTCTAACTCTTCTTTCCTTCGACTCGCACGATCACCACGCTGATATTATCACGCCCGCCACGCTCGTTCGCCAGTGTCACCAGTTGCTCGCAGGCGCGATCGGGGTCGAGCTGTTCAAGAGCGATCTGCGCGATCTCCTCGTCGCTCACGTGGTTGATCAGCCCATCGGAGCACAGCAGCACGACATCGCCTGGCTCGAGCTGTTCCGAGAGCGTATCGACCTCGACCGAGGGATCGGTGCCGATCGAGCGATACAACAAGTTGCGCTGCGGGTGTGTGCGCGCCTGCTCGGCTGTGATTTGGCCGATGTCAACTAGTCGCGCGACCAGGCTGTGGTCGGATGTCAGCTGCGCGGTTGTCGCACCATCTTCCGTCACACCGCCCGCGTTGAGCAAATAGGCGCGCGAATCGCCTACCGAGGCGACATGCAGCCGCTCGCCCACAATCAGCGCTATCGTCAGCGTCGTGCCCATGCCTTTGCGATCTGCATCGGATCGCGATTCTTCGTATACGCGGCGGTTGGCCTCGCGCGCGGCCTTGCGCAGCAGTTCCTGCCAGGCGCTGTCGTCGGGCGGCGCTTGCCCGGCGCCAGTGCGTTGAATCTGCGCCTGCGTGACTTCTGAGGCGATCCGGCTGGCCTGCTCGCCCGCGTTCGCGCCGCCCATGCCGTCGGCCACCAGCGCCAGGCGTGCGGTCGCGCCGTGCAGCTTGAACGTGCCAGTGTAGACCGAGTCCTGGTTGTTCTTGCGCACCCGCCCCTGATCTGTGCGAGCGGCGACTCTAAAGCGCAGCGGCATCGGCGCCCCCGTTCCTTTTTCCTCGTGCGCTGGCCCGGCGAGCGTCGCGCCGCACGCCTGGCAATACTTCGCGCTGGCGCGGTTGCCGCGTCCACAGACGGGGCAGCCGACGGTGTAGGATCGCAGCACCGGCAGTCGCGTCGTGATCCGAATCGTCTCGCGCCCTTGCGACAGCTGCTGCGAGAG
>DATFXE010000351.1:0-3569 GCA_035258585.1 Roseiflexaceae bacterium
TGGTCGGGCTATGTCCGCGAAGTTGTATTTGCCGACTCATCGGTGTGGGTGAGGGCGCTGGGCAATCACTCGCAGGCCACCGCCAGCCTGCTGGCCGCGCTCCGGCAGGCGTCCCGGCGCTACGCGGCGGTCGAGCTGCCGAATACCGATGTGGTGCATGGCGATCTGCACATCGGCAACATGCTGGCTCAGGATGGACGGATCTCCGGAGTAGTCGACATGGTCTACGCCGGCTACGGCACGCGCGCGATCGACCTGGCAAGCCTGCTGCTCAACATGGAGAGCGACGATTACGCGCCGGCCATCCGCGATCGGCTGCGCGCGAGGATTATCGGGCAGTTTGGGCCTGCGGTGTATGCCGTCTGTATGGTCTACCGGGTGATTGTGACGCTGGTGTGGGCGATTCGCCAGGACTCGCCGGAGTGGATCGACCATTTTCTAGGCGCCGGCTGGGCGCTTCTCAAGGATCTTGCTTCGCTGGCATAATACGACTTACGCCGTCAAGCTGAAATATGAAATAGAGGTATGTGTATGACTGACATAGGAACAGACTTTGACATTCTGATCGCTGGCGGCGAGCTGCTCGACCCGGGTGCGGGGATCGCCGGCCGCTACGACCTGGCGATCGCCGGCGGGCGCGTGGCCGCGATCGCGCCGCAGATCGAGCCGGCGCACGCCGAACACGTGATCGACGCGCGCGGGCAGATCGTGACGCCCGGCCTGGTCGACCTGCACACCCATGTCTATTGGGGCGTGACCTACTGGGGCGTCGAGGCCGACCCGATCGCCGCGCGCACCGGCGTGACGGCCTGGCTGGACGCCGGAAGCGCCGGGGCCTACAGCTTTCCCGGCTTTCGCAGCTATGTCGCCGAAAGGAGCCGCGCCCGGATCTTCGGCTTGCTGAACCTTTCGGGGATCGGCCTGATCGCGCCGACTTGGGAGTTTGCCAACCTGGATTACTGCGATGTCGGCCTGGCGGCGGAGATCGTCGGACCCAACCGCGACCTGCTCCTGGGCATCAAGGCGCGCATCGATCGCAACACCACCCGCGGCGTAGGCATTCGCCCGCTTGAGCTAGCGCGCGAGCTGGCCGATCGGGTGGCGCTGCCGCTGATGGTGCATATCAGCAGCGGCCCGCCCGCGCTCGATCAGATTCTGCCGCTGCTGCGGCCAGGCGATATCCTGACCCACTGCTTCACCGGCGGCGACCACCGGATCGTCGACGCGGGCGGGCTGGTGCAGGCTGATGTCGTGGCGCTGCGTGAGCGTGGCGTGCTGCTCGACATCGGGCACGGCGCCGGTTCGTTCGATTATGGCGTAGCCGAGGCCGCGCTGGATCAGGGGATCGTGCCGGATGTGATCAGCAGCGATATCCATCAGCTGAGCGTACAGGGGCCGATGTACGATCTGCCGACCACGCTATCGAAGTTTCTCAATCTTGGGATGTCCTTGCCGGAGGTCATCGAGCGCGCGACCGCGCGCCCGGCTGCTGCGATGCGCCGGCCGGACCTGGGCACGCTCGCGGTGGGCAGCATGGCCGACCTGGCACTGTTCCGGCTGGAAGAGGGCGACTACACGTTCTACGATGTACAGATGGCGCCGCGCCGCGCCAGTACGCGGCTGGTCAATACGCTGACGCTTGTCGGCGGCGAGCCGCTCCCGCGCCTGCCCGAGCGCGAGCGCGCCCCCTGGGCGGTGCTGCCCGAGCACCAGCGCTAGCGCGCTTTCAGCGCGGGGGATGGGAGACAGGGGCTGGGGGTTGGGGTGGCTATGCGCTCCAACTCGCGCTTGGCGGCGGCCAGGCCGGGGCGCCCGATCGCCGCGCGCTGAGCCAGGACATGCTGGCGATCATCGCCGAGTACCGGCAGCTGTGGCTGGAGCGCGACCGGCCCGGCGGCCTGAGCGACAGCGTCGCGCGCCTGGAGATAACGCTGGCGGATCACCAGGATTGAGGAGCGAGGACTGAGGACTGAGTATCGTAGTACAGCTCAGTCCTCAGTCCTCGGCACTCGCAACTACTAAAAGGGGAACAGCCGCCCGATATTCGCCTCGGTCAGCGGCGCGCCGTACTCGCAGGCCTCGAACGCCTCGGCGTATTGGACCGCGCGACCGGCCTGCTCGCCGTAGCGCGCGATCAGCTTGTCGCGGTAGCGATCGGCGTCGCGGCGCAAGCGCGGCTCCATATACCGGCGCAGCCAGGCGCGGCGCTCCTCCGGCGCGGCCGGCACCTGGTCGAGGTAGCCACCGACATAGGGCAGCCACTCGTAGACCTGCGACTCGTGCGCGTATGCCATCGCCATCTTCTGCTCGATGACCTTGTCGATCGCCACGACCACGTCCGGCGTGAATGGGTACGGTTTCTGGAAGGTATCGCTGACATAGACGATCACTGGATTTTCGGTCAGGCGCTCGGCGAACGCGCAGACATTCGGCACCATGACCATGTAAGCGGCATCCTGGATCAGCTGTGCGGTGTAGCGGTGGTCGGGGTGGTAGTCGTTCGGCCGCGGGGACATAATCAGGTTGGGCCGGAACGTACGGATCAGCTCGATGATCCGGCGCCGGTTCTCCAGCGTCGGCAGTAGCTCGCCGTCGTGGATATCGAGCAACTCGTAGCGGATGCCGATCGCGGCGGCCGCGGCGTTGGCCTCGGCGCGGCGGCGCTGGGCCAGCCGCGCGCCGCCGATCTGGTGGTGCCCGGCGTCGCCATTCGTCACCGAGATGAACAGCACATGGTGGCCCTGCCGCGCGTACAACGCCGCCACCCCGCCGGCCTGGAAATCGCAGTCGTCGGGGTGCGCGCCGAACGCCATTATGCGTTGTCGTTCCTCTGTCATGATTGCCTCCTTGCTATCGCCTGTCGCGCCTATTGTACCGCTAGATAGCACATCCGTCCCAGGACTCTTGACCGGCGCGGGAGCATGTTCTAGGATGCGGATACTACGCTTCTCCACCTTCTTTGCGGCAACGTTCGTACAAGTAAATCATGCATTGCAGTACTGGTAGTGGGAATGGGCAGTTCGACGGCGCATTCGATATGGGCGTGGACGCCAAGAACAATGTCTATGTGATCGACTACGGGCACAATCGCATCCAGATGTTCCAGCAGCCGATCTCGTGCGCTTCGCGCGGGGTTGGGAGATAGGAGTTGGGGGTTAGAGAATCGATCCGCAACCGCCCATCGTGCATCGTCGGCGCAACCGGCACGAGCTTTCGTTAGGTCATAATCATACGAACAGATAGGATTCCGGTGGCCGCAATCTCACTCCCCCGCCGCGCCGCCCGAATGGCGCGCTTGCTTCCGCTGGCCGTGATCGTTGCCGTTGGTGTGGCGCTGCGGCTCTATCTGATCGCCGACAAGAGCCTGTGGCTGGACGAGGCGTTCAGCATCTGGATGGGCGGGCAGCCGCTTGTGTCGATGTGGCGCTACCTGGTGCAGCTCGACCAGCACCCGCCGCTCTACTACACGCTGCTGCATTTCTGGATGTGGCTTGGCGACGGCGAGACGGTCGTGCGCGGCTTCTCGGCGCTGTGGGGCATCCTGACACTTCCGGTGATCTATCTGATCG
>DATFXE010000352.1:0-2931 GCA_035258585.1 Roseiflexaceae bacterium
TCTGTGGGCAGAAATGTCCAGTGATATCCATCGGCCGGCCGCAGTTGCCGCAGATCCGCCGCCCCTGCGCGACGATCCGCTCGGCGTGCTCGCTGAGCGCACGCATCTGCTGGCGTGTGGCGCTGAAGCGCGCCGTTGGCGTCTCGTCGCCCTCTTCCTGCGTCCCTTGCATAACAAGAATCACCATGTCGCGATCGGCATCATAGCCGATTCCGATCTGGGCGATCCGGAAGCGCGACTCCAGCGGCTCTTCCAGGCTCATATCGCTCGCCAGCACCAGCATATCCTCCGATGAGGAGAGCAGCGGATTCTTCTCGGCCAGATCCTCCAGCAGCTGATTGATCGCCTGGGCGAGCGCGCGGACCTGCTCCTTCTCGGCGATCAGCGAGATCAGCTCGCGGTCGCGACGCCCCTGAATCCAGAACACGCGCCTGCCAGGCTCGCCGATCGCGTGAGCCGTAATACGCGTCACTGGATCAAGGTCATAGGTAAACTCGGGCATGGTTCTCCTGGGTCCTCGTCTATTTCATCAGTCGAGCATCAGGCCGGGGCGGCCGGCTCCTCGACGCCATTGGTCGGCGCTGCTGGCGCCTCGGCAGCAGCCGGCTGCTCGGCGTTGGTGGCTGGCTCGGCGGCCTCTACAGCCCTCTGCGCTTCGCTGGCACTAGGCGCCGCAGGCGCAGCCTGGTCCTTGGGCTGCTCCTGCGCTTCTTCCTTCGACTGTTCGGGTTTGGGCTTGAGATGCTCCAGCGAGCCAGTATCGTTATACGCCAGCAGCCGCGGCCCCATGCGCGTAAAAAAGATCGCGCTGACCGAGCACGGGCTGACCTCCAGCCGCTGGAACAGATCCATATGCATGCCGACATAGTAGGCGATCGCCAGCTTGATGATATCGGCGTGCGACACCACCGCAATGATCCCTTTTGGGTGTTGTGCGCGCAGCCCATCCAGCGTGGCGACCATACGCATCTGGGCTTCGCCCAGCGTTTCGCCGCCGGGAAAGCGCGTGCCGCTCGGGTAGAACTGCACGCCGAGCCACAGTTCGTGCTTGTATAGCTCCTTCAGCTCGGCGCCCTGCCACTCACCATACTTCACCTCGCCCAGCCCTTCGACCAGCCGCAGCGGCATTCCACGCGGCCCAGCAATCGCCTGGGCCGTCTCGACCGTGCGATCGAGCGGGCTGCTATAGATCGCGTCGAGCGGCAGCATGGCCAGGCGCGCCGCTAGGGCCGCGGCCTGGCCGCGCCCAACCTCATTCAGATGTACCCCCGGCGACCAGCCGGCCAGCCGGCCATGCACCCAGTCGTTCGCACCATGTCGAATCAACAGCAGCAGGGTCACAGTTGCTCCTTTGGCATGCCTATAGCGCAGCAGTTATGATACCACAACTTCAGCGCATATGCGGGCCATGTAACGAGAGATAGGTGACGAGTGACGAGGAAGATCCAGACGGCACGCGTCACCCGTCTCTCGTCACACAACCAGGCGGCTGTGCTATAATCACTCGACAACGATCTGTATCGAGCTGGAAAACTATGCCACGTTTCGACATTCGCAGCTTCCTCCTAATCTTCGGCGCAGCGTTGATCGGAGCGGCCTGGGCGATCTACAATCGCGGGCGTGTGCCATCGCTCCCGCTCCAGGGCCAGCTGCGCGCGCAGACATGGGTGATCTTCGCGACCCCCTTCGCAATGTTCTGGGGCTGGTTTTTCGCTCGCCGAGCTGAAAGGCTGTGGGCAGCGGCGATCTGCTTCTGCATCTACTTCTTCGCGCCGTTCGTCGCCGCGCGCTATGAGTCGTGCGCAGTGGTGTGGGCGCAGTACGGGCCGGCCGGCTGCTTCACCGCCACTGGCCCGGCTCGCGATCTCGCCAGCGCCGGCCAGCACGCGATCTACTTTCAGACGATTGTGATCGTGCATCTCCTGGCTGCGCTGGCCATAGCGTTGCAGCGCGCCCTGAGTCGTAGTAGAATGCCGGTGCAGCTTCAGCAACCCCAGAGAGAACCAACTTGATTTCAGATTGCAGATTGTAGATTGCAGATTAGTCAGGACAATCTACAATCTGCAATCTACAATTTGCAATTTCTACCGCCACCCACGACCGCTGGCGCCGAGCAGGAGCCGGATATGTCTGATCGAACCCATGCGGGTATCCGCGAGCGGCTCGAGGCGGAGGAGCATGCGCGGCTCTCGCCGTTGGCGGCGTTCAGCGACAGCGCAGTGCGCGAGCGGCCGGAGCAGGAATCGGCGGTGCGGACGCGTTTTCAGCGCGATCGGGACCGGATTCTTCACTCCAAGCCATTCAGGAGACTCAAACATAAAACCCAGGTTTTCATCGCGCCGCTGGGCGATCACTACCGCACCCGGCTGACCCATACGCTGGAGGTCACACAGATTGCACGAACGGTGGCACGCGCATTGCGACTCAACGAGGATTTGGTCGAGGCGATCGGGCTGGGGCACGACCTTGGGCACGCGCCATTCGGCCACGCTGGCGAATCGGCGATCTCGCACGCCCAGCGTCACTCGTTCCGCCACAACGAGCAGAGCCGGCGCGTCGTCGAGATACTCGAGAAGGATGGACAGGGACTGAACCTGACGTATGCGGTGCGCGAGGGCATCTATTTGCACTCCAAGGCCCGCCGCGATATTATGGCCACCGCCTGGGGCGTGGCCAGCACCCTTGAAGGCCAGATCATCAAGATAGCCGACTCGATCGCCTACATCAATCACGATATCGACGACGCGCTGCGGGCCGGGCTGCTGACCCAAGGCGACCTGCCGCCCGCGCCGATCGAGATCCTCGGCGACACTCACGCCAAGCGGATCAACACCATGATCTGCGACCTGATCGACCACAACTGGTGGGCCAGCGGCGACGGCGCGCCGCCTGACCCGCCGCTGCTGGCGATGAGCCAGCCGGTGCTGGAGG
>DATFXE010000353.1:0-11823 GCA_035258585.1 Roseiflexaceae bacterium
GGTTTTGACTCGGCCGCGGGGGTCGCAGCGTGAATAACCGCCGACAGCAGCCGATCGGGCGGCGACACGCCATCATCGAGCCGCGCCAGCGCCAGGATCATAGGAGTCGGGGCCTGCGGCATATCACCCGTGGCCCACTTAAGCGCCCACTGCTGAAATGCCAGTCGCCGCCCACCGCCGGATGGCCCCGAGAGCGTTATGTGCTGGCCAGCGCGAAATAGTTCGTCCAGCGCTTGGGGTGCTCCCGCCGCGTCGACAATCTCAAGTGGCAAGCCGATCAGTCCTGGCAACAGGCGCAGCGCGAAGTCCTGCGTGACCTCGCCGGCCAATCTGCGCCGATAGGAGTGCAGGTCGTTCTGGTGGCGAAAGCGTCCGACGACGTTCAAAGCGACCATGATTCCTCCACACGCGATCAGGCGGGGGCGTACGCCCCTCTGCCATGGTACTCGCCCCGGAGGTGTGGCGGCAAGCCATGCAAATTACATCGACATTACAGCACAGGAGGAATGGGAACAGGGAATAGTGGACAGGCGGCACCCGCCACCCACCACCCGTCACAGGTATCGATCCGCCGGCTCAACCGGTAGAAACAGCGAGGCGTGCCAAAAGCACTCTGCTTCGCGTTTGTTATAATAGCTCGTGCTGGCCTGACCCAATCTGTAACCTGCAATCTGAGGAACAGTGTATGCTGCCGGATAACACACTTCTGCAAGGGCGCTACCTGATCGTTGAGCAAATTGGGCGCGGCGGCATGGGCGCTGTCTACAAAGCCACCGATACACGCCTGCGCGCCACTGTGGCCTTGAAAGAGACGCTGGTCGGCGGCGAGATGCTGCTGAAGGCCTTCGAGCGCGAGGCGCAGCTGCTGGCTGGGCTTCGCCACCCGGCTCTGCCGCGCGTCAGCGACCACTTCATCGAGGAGACCGGCCAGTTCCTGGTGATGGAATTCATCCCCGGTGACGATCTGGCGGCGCTACTGCTCAAGCGCGGCAGCCCGTTTCCCTTCGGCGACGTGCTGCGCTGGGGCGATCAGTTACTCGACGCGCTGGACTACCTGCACTCGCGCCAGCCGCCGGTGATCCATCGCGATATCAAGCCCCAGAATATGAAGCTGACCGACCGCGGGGAGATCATCCTGCTCGACTTTGGGCTGGCCAAAGGCGCTGCTGTGCAGACCCGCGTGACCGGCTCCAGCAGTATCTTTGGATATACGCCGCACTATGCTCCGCTCGAACAGATCCAGGGCACCGGCACCGATCCGCGTAGCGACCTGTACTCGCTGGCCGCGACACTCTACCACCTGCTCACCGGCCAGGCGCCGATCGACGCACTGACGCGTGCCGCCGCCAAGATCAACGACGAACCCGACCCGCTGCTGGCGGCCAATGTCGCCAACCCCGATATTCCACCCGTCGTTGCGGATGTCCTGATGCGCGCGATGGCGCAGAACGCCAGCCAGCGCTACCCAACCGCGGTCGCCATGCGTGCGGCCCTGCGCGACTCGATCACCGGCCAACTCGCGCCGCCGGTCAACAGCGCCGGCATGACCACGCGTCTGGATCAATCGCCGCTGGTGATGGTCACCGGCGCGACCGATATGCAGTCGGCGCGGCCGATCACACAGCCCGGCGCTACCGGCGTTCCGCTTGCGACCGGGACGACGGTCACGCCCTCGCTCAGCCTCGGCTCGGGCGGGACGACCATTACACCCGCGGCCAGCCAGGGCGGCATCCTCAAGCGGCCGTGGCTGCTGGCTGCGATCGGCGGAGCGATCGCGCTCATAGCAGTGCTGGGGCTGCTGTTTGCGCGCGGTGGTGGCGGCTCATCCGCACAGGCAACCAGCGCGCCGGCGGTGGCCGCGATTCCGACCAGCACGGCGGCGGCGCAGCCCACCAGCGCGCCGGTGTTGGACGCGACCGCCATCCGCCAGACGGTGGCGGCCGAGCTAACCGCGGTGCTAACTACGCAGACGGCGGAGGCAGTCAAACGCGCCACCGATATTGCGTTCGCGCGCACGCTCGCGAATGCGACCGACTCGGCCGGGACGCAGACAGCGATCGCGATGACGCCAACCGCCACGCCGCCTCCAACCGAGCAGCCGACTGTGGCTGCTGCGCCAGCCGCGCCGACAAGTGTGCCGCCCGCGCCCAAGACGCCGCGCCCAACCAACACGCCAGCGTCGAAAGCGCCCACGCCGAACTCGCCGACACCTGCGCCGTCTGGTGGTGTGGTCTCAATCGGCAGTTCCGGCGACCTTTTCAAGGGGACGGCCCGCAAAGGCTCGATCGATCCCGCTCTGGGCGACGGCGGCTCGTGCATCCAGGGCACGGTATTGGCGGCCGACGGCAGCAAGTTCAGCAGGTTTTTTGTCCAGGTCGACAATCGGGGCACGACCAGGAAGGCCCAGCACTTCTTTGATACAGGTAACTACAAGATCTGTGGACTGGGCGAGGGCGAGTGGGGCGTGTCGGTCTATGAGGTCAACGGCGTGCCGACCGACGACGCCGAGCGGCGCGCGCATCAGGTGCGCGTGCGGCTGAGCGGCCAGGCTGGTGAAGTCTTCTTCGTGGATTTTCGCGCCAAGCAGGGCTTCGCCGCGCCGACCGACACTCCCGAGCCGACTGCCGTGCCGCCTACCCCAACACCGGCGCCGGGGCCGTATGATGGCCAGTGGGCCGGCAAGCTTTCGGGTAAGACCGCCGGCGATGTCGATTTCAACGGCACGTTCCGCATGGAAGTGCGCGCCAACGCGATCTATCGAATTTCGATCGATGGGCCATCGTGCCTGTTCGAAACTTACCCGAATTTCCCGAACGGCAAGCCGATCAACGGTGATAGCTTCGCGGTGTCGGGCTCGCCGTTCAATCCCAGACTCGGCACGGATGATAGTATCAATTACAACATTAGCGGCGGGTTCTCCTCAAGCTCCAAGGCCTCCGGGCAGCTAAGCGCAAACCAGAACGGCGGATTGTGCGCAGTTGCCACTTGGAGCGCTACCAGGCAATGAACATCCTTTACCTCGATCCGTTTCATGGTGGATCGCATGCGGCGGTGGCCGAAGGCTACGCGCGCCACAGTAAACACGACATAACTCTACTGACACTTTTGATCGCCGGTGGCTGGCGCTGGCGCATGCGTGGCGCTGCGGTGACATTTGCGCGCCAGCTGCGCGAACGCATGCGTGGAAACTCGTCCAAATTTGACATAATCATCACAACCGATATGCTCGATCTGGCGGTATTCCTGGGATTGACGCGCGATCTGACTGCCGGTGCGCCGGTGATGCTCTACTTCCACGAGAACCAGTTGACCTACCCGCTACCGCCCGGCCGCACGCGCGACCTGACATTCCCGTGGGTCAACTACACCAGCGCGCTGGCTGCCGATACAATCTGCTTTAACTCCGATTTCCACCGCCGCACCTTCCTGGAGGCGCTGCCCAGCCTGACGGGCCGCTTCCACGATCACCAGGAACTCGACCTTATCGGCGCGGTTGCCGCCAAGGCGCGTGTGCTGCCGCCGGGGATCGACCTCTCACGCCTTGACCGTCAAGGAGTTGGGAGTTGGGAGTTGGGAGTTGGGGGAGATAGTTCCTCCCAACCCCCGATTATTCTTTGGAACAGCCGCTGGGAGTACGACAAAGGGCCTCAGGCGTTCTTCGCGGCGCTGAGCGAGCTCGAGGCGCGTGGGGTGGATTTCCGCCTGATTGTCGCCGGCGAGCATATCGACCCCAACCAGCCGCACTTTCTGGCCGCCCGTGAGCGGCTGGGCTCGCGTATGCTCGCCTGGGGCTACGCGCCCGACCCGGCCGCCTATCGCGCGCTGCTGCGGCAGGCCGACATCGTTGTTAGCACCGCGATCCAGGAGTTCTTTGGTATCGGCGTGATCGAGGCAATGTACTGTGGCTGCGTGCCGGTGCTGCCACGCCGGCTGAGCTACCCCGAGCTACTGCCGGCCGAATATCATGAAGTCTGTCTGTATGCGAATGATAGTGTGCTGGCGGACCGACTGGAGGCAACCTTTCACAATCTGGCTGCACTTCGCCAGTGCGATTTCCGCAGCGTAGCGGCGCGCTACGATTGGAGCCGTATGGCGCCGATGTGGGATCAAGCGGTGGAAGATGCAGCCGCTAGCTCCGGTTCAGCGCGTAGGTAATGCCATCCTCCGGCGTGTGCCGAAAGCACGCTAGCTTTATGGTACAATACGCCGGCCCGACGACTTGTGTCGCACACCACAAAGGAGCCATGATGCTCTCGCCAAAGCCATTTCGCCTGCTCGCGCCGCTGCTTGGAGGCGTGATCGCGTTGGCCGCCTGTGGCGGACAGCCCAGCGCACCCGCCCCCACCATCTCGGCGCCGACCGCCGCGCCCGCGAATTCCCGACCGCAGGAGCCAACCAGCACCCCTGCCCCAATCGCACCTCCCACACTTGCGCCGAAGGTGGCCAGTAGCGGCCAGCCAGCGCCAACCGTCGCTCCAGAGCCGAGCGCGGTGCCCGCTCCAGCTGGCGAAGCGTCGGCCGGCGCCTTTGGACTCGCGCGCGGCACGCTCACCCGGCGGCCGATTATCGTCATGATCGACAACCACCCCGACGCCTATCCCCAGACGGGGCTGGATCGCGCGGCCGTGGTCTTCGAGGCACTGGCCGAATTCGGCGTTACAAGGTTCATGGCGCTGTATGCGCCCGGAGTCACGCCCGAAGCGCCGCAGATTGGCCCGATCCGCAGCACGCGTCTGTATTTCGCGCAGTGGGCCATGGGCTTCCACGCGCTGTACGCGCACGCCGGTGGCTCGCCGCAAGGGCTGGAGCTGGTCGAGAGTACCGATCAGCTGGTCAACCTTGACGCGCTGAAAGAGGCGAACTGGAGCTACTTCGCCCGCGATAGCGACCGCGACCCGCCGCATAACCTTTACACCAACAGCGCCGATCTAGAGCGAGCGGCCAAGAGTCTCGGCATCGCCGATCTGGCGCAGCCCGATCTGGGCTTTCTGTTCAAGAGCGACGCGCCGGAGAGCCAGCGCCCGGCCGCGCAAGATATCGGCTACTACTTCATCTATCGTGAGGATAACGCAGGCTGGAGCTATGACCCGAAGACCAATGGCTATCTGCGGCTGCGCCGCGGCAAGCCAGCCCGCGATGCGGCGACCGACCAGCAGCTGTGGGCCAAGGATGTGGTGGTCATCGAGATCAAAGAGGCGCCGATCGCCGGTGATCCCAAGGGACGGATCGAGCAGGATGTGATCGGCTCGGGCCGTGCGCGGGTGTTCATGGATGGCGTCGAGCGCGAGGTTACATGGCGGAAGGATGCCCCCGAGGCGCCGCTGCGCTTCTTCGACGACGCCAGTAATGAGACACGGCTCAATGCCGGCCCAGTCTGGATCGTCGCGCTGCCGTCGCTGGACAACCTAACTGTCAAATAACCCTAGGACTTACGCAGTTGGCGTTTTAGCGGAGGCGCGGGGGCCGCAGGCCCCCGAGAACCTTCTTTTTCCACCCACCTGTGGCGGCATTGCCGCCACAGGTGGGTGGAAAAAGAAAGGGTTCTTTGGAGGGCGAAGCCCTCCAAACCTCCCAACCGCGTAACTCCTAAACCCATCGTCGTAGGGGCACGCTATAGCGTGCCCCTACGACGATGGGTTACAGCTCGCGACGACCTTCCAGCGCCGATCCGAGCGTGTCGGGGTCGGCCCATTCGAGGTCGCCGCCGGTGGGCAGGCCGCGTGCAAGCTGTGTCACACGCACGCCGAGCGGCGTCAGTGCGCGCTGGAGATGGAACGCGGTCGCCTGGCCTTCCAGGTTCGGGTTGGTCGCCAGCACAACCTCGTCGACCGGCTCGGCGCGCACGCGGTCGACCAGTTCGTCGAAGCGGATGTCCTCGCGGTTCATCCCTTCGAGTGGGGCGATTCGGCCGTGCAGCACATGGTAGACACCGCGCCAGCGTGAGGTTCGCTCGATCGCCAGCACGTCCAGCGGCTCCTCGACCACACAGATTAGCCGCTGGTCGCGGGTCGCGCTGGAGCAGATCAGGCATGGGTCATCCACGGTGATATTGAAGCAGCGCGAGCAGAAGCGCACGTTGTCTTTGAGGTTGGCCAGCGCCTCGGCCAGCGCATGGGCCTGCTCGTCGGGCGCGCGCAGCAGGAAGAACACCAGCCGCGAGGCGGTTTTCGGGCCGATGCCCGGCAGCCGGCTGAACTCCTCCATCAGCCGCGCGACTGGCTCGATCAGTATCTGGCTCTCGAATCCGTTTTGCATATTAGGACTGAGGACCGAGGACTGAGGACTGAGAGGAGAGTCGATGTCACTCAGTCCTCAGTCCTCAGCACTCAGCACTCGCTAGAACATTCCTGGTATCTTCATGCCCTGCGTTAGCGGGCCCATGCGCTTCTCGGCCAGCTCCTGGGCTTTCTTGCTGGCATCCTGGATCGCCGCCACCAGCAGATCCTGGAGCGTCTCAATATCGTCAGGGTCGACCACCTCGGGCGCCAGCTTGATCGTTTGGATCTCGCGATGGCCGTTCATCGTGACGCTGACATAGCTGCCTGCACTGCCCTCGACGATCTCGTTCCCAAGCTCCTCCTGGATCTTTGCCATCTGTCGCTGCATTTGTTGGGCCATCTGCTGTAGCTGGCGTGGGTTCATCTGATGCTCCTTTAGTTCGGCCGCAGAGACCATAGAGTTCACCGAGCAGGTTTCATGCGACGATTTTACTCTTTACTCTCTGTGCTCTGTGTGGCTTATTGTTGGCTCTGCTCGACGTCGATGATGTCAGCGTCGAAGATATTGATCGCGGCTTTGATGTGCTGGTCCTTACGGCTGCTGCGGATCTGCTCGCGCCGCACGTTAGGGTTTTCGCGGTTCTGCGCCTCCACGACGCAGCTGATCCGGTAGTTTGCGCCCATGCACTTGCTGAGCACCCCCTCGATCACCCGGCGCGGCGCGGGCTGTTCGATCCGCTTGACCTGCCAATCGTTCTTAACCTCGAAGATGATCATATCATCCTTTAGGTCGATCGGCTTCACGCCGCCGCTGCTGGTCAGCAGCACGAATAGTGTCCGGTCGCGCGCTTTGATGCCTTGCAGCACATCCTCCCACACACTCTCGACTTGCTCCAGCACCGCGGCGGCTGCATTGTCGGATGCGATCCGCTCGTTGATATCGGCGTCGCTCGCGGCAGGCGCGGGCGCCTGTGCCGAAACATCTACCTGCGCTTCGGCCGGCCGCGCTATCTCCAGCGGCGGCGCTGAGGCGGTATCGCCGGCCGCGGAGTGCTCGACGGGCGCTTCTTCCACTGGCGTGGCGGCCTGAGCCGGCGCCGCGGGCGGAGCCGCAGGGGAGACAGCGCGCTGGGATGGGGTCGCGGGACGCGACGGCGGCGCGGCAGAATTCGGCGGCCGCTGCTGCGGAGCCGCCGGGCGAGTCGCAGACTGGGCCACAGGGGCGGCGATCGCCTCGACCACCGCAAGCTCCAGCGGAAGCTGGCCGTAGGCGCTAGTGCGCAGCTGGTGATCCAGGCCGCTGAACAGCTTGACCCAATTCAATAGCGCGCCAAGCTCGCCAGCCGCGGCCTGCTGATCGAGCGCGGCCAGGTCATCCTCGGCCGCGTCGATCAGCTCGCGGTCGCCGCCGGCTTTGAGCAGCATCAACGCTCGCAGCCGCTCGACCAGGTCGCGCGTGAACTGGCGCAGATCGGCGCCCTGGGCCGCGACGGCTGCGACCACGCGCAGCGCGCCTGCTAGGTCGCCGCCGATCAGCGCGTCTATGAGGGCGGCGACTTCCTGGGCCTCGGTCGCGCCGATCAGGCCACGCACCTGCTCGAGCGTGATCGTGCCGCTGCCATACGCCATCAGCTGATCGAGCACGCTCAGCGCATCGCGCATGCTGCCGGTGGAGGCGCGCGCGATCGCCTCGGCCACGCCCGGCTCCAGCACGACATGCTCCTCATCCGCGATACGGTGCAGGTGGGCTGCGATGGCGGCGACGGTGTGGCGGTTGAACGTGAAGCGCTGGCAGCGCGAGAGGATCGTGGCCGGAACCTTGTGAACTTCCGTTGTGGCTAGTACGAATAGCGCATGGGGTGGCGGCTCTTCCAGCGTTTTTAGGAGCGCGTTGAAGGCCGCTGTAGAAAGCATATGGCACTCATCGATGACATAGACCTTGTACCGCGCCGCCGAAGGCCGGAACTGCACGCGCTCGATGATCTCGCGCGCGTCCTCGACGCTGGTATGCGAGGCCGCGTCCATCTCGATCACATCCACGGCCCGGCCGTCGGCCACGGCCAGGCACGCTTCGCACACGCCGCACGGGCGCAGTTCCTGCGCGCTGGTGCAGTTGACCGCCTTGGCCAGCAGGCGCGCGACGCTGGTCTTGCCGACGCCGCGCGGGCCGGTGAACAAGTAGGCGTGCGCGATCCGGCCCTCGGCCAGCGCGTTACGCAATGTCTGAACGATATGTTCCTGGCCGATCAGCTCGTCGAATGTCTGCGAGCGATAGCGGCGATATAGCGCCTGCGAAGCCATTCTAGCTCTCTCTGACGGGTTTGCCCGCGTCATTATACCCTAGGAGCGGAGGGGCCGCAAGCACACATTTTCGAGATAGCGACGTATGGAACTTGCAGCGCCGCTCCATCGTCAGTATGCTAGATGGAACAACAAACTTCTACGTCGCAAGGAGCACAGCATGAAACTCGCCATCATCCCGATCCTGGCTCTATCACTTGCCTTAGCCGCCTGTGGTGGCGGTGGAGCGCCGCAGGCCAGCGACCAACGCGCTGTTATGGAGGCTGCGCCGGCCGCGGCGCCAGCTCAGCCGGCTGGCGGAGCAACTGCGCTCGAGCAGGGCAACGCGTCTGGCGCAGCCCAGGTGCCGGCTGCCCAGCAAGATCTTCAGCGGCTGGTGATCAAGACCGCCGACCTCTCGCTCCAGGTCGACAGCGCGCGCGACGCCGAGGCGGCGCTGCGGACGCTGGTTGGGCAGCTGGGCGGCTATGTCGTCAAGGTCGAGACCAGCGGAACTGACGAGCAGATGTCCTCGCGTGTGACCTTCCGCGTGCCGGCCAATCGCTTCGATCAGGCGCTCAGCGGCGTGCAGGGGCTGGCCAAGAAGGTGCTGGCGCGCACAGTCAGCGGCGACGACGTGACCGAGGAGTTCATCGATCTCGACTCGCGGCTGAAGAACCTGGAGGCCACCCGCGACCGCTTGCAATCGTTTCTGGACAAGGCGACGACGGTTGAGGACGCGCTGAAGGTCAACCAGTCGCTGAGCGACCTACAGGGCCAGATCGAGCAGATCAAGGGCCGCAGGCAGTTTCTCCAGCAGAGCGCGGCGCTCTCGACGATCAGCGTCTCGCTCTCGCCAGTGCCGGCGGTCGCGCCGATCGTGACCGAGGAGGGCTGGCAGCCGCTCAGTGTGGCGCGTGACGCGCTGCGTGGGCTGGTGGGCTTCGGCCAGGGCCTGGCAACGCTAGCGATCGTGGCGCTGGTCTGGGCGCCGGTCTGGCTGCCGATCGTGTTCCTGGGCTGGTGGCTGCGCCGCCGGCTGCGCGGCCGCCGTAACCAACCAAAGGCCACCGAAGCGGTGTAGTGGCTGATTTGGTGTCCTTCTTCGAAGGAAGAAGACCAACGACCAAAGACGAAAGACGAAAATCATGATCGTCCTTCGTCTTTGGTCGTTGGTCTTTCGTCTGTTCTACCCGGTCCCGCCGCCGTCGCTTGGCCGGCGCTTGGAGCCGGCGATGCTGGCCCTCAGGAGGTCGCGGTTCAGGAGCGCGATGAAATCCAAGCTGATGTCTTTCGGGCAGACGGCCGAGCACTCGCCGATATTCGTGCAGCCGCCGAAGCCCTCGGCGTCCTGCTGCTGGACCATGCGCACGGCACGTTGATAGCGCTCGGGCTGGCCCTGCGGCAGCAGGTTCAGGTGCGCGGCCTTGGCGGCGGTGAACAACATCGCCGACGCGTTCGGGCAGGCCGCCACGCATGCGCCGCAACCGATACAGGCAGCCGCATCCATCGCTAGGTCGGCATTCTCCTTTGGCACAGGCACCGAGTTGGCTTCGGGCGCCGTGCCGGTGGAGACCGAGATATAGCCGCCGGCCTGGATGATCCGGTCGAACGCGCTGCGGTCGACCACTAGATCTTTGATCACCGGAAACGCCTGCGCGCGCCATGGCTCGATATAGATCGCGTCGCCATCGCGGAAGTGGCGCATGTGCAGCTGGCAGGCGGTCGTCGAGCGCTGGGGGCCATGCGCGATGCCGTTGATCATCAGGCCGCACATCCCGCAGATGCCCTCGCGGCAGTCATGATCGAATGCGATCGGCTCCTCGCCGCGCTCGATCAGTCCCTCGTTGACCACATCCAGCATTTCGAGGAACGACATATCCTCGCCGATATCTCGCGCCTCGTACTGAACCATGCGGCCCTCGGACTTGGCGTTCTTCTGGCGCCAGACGTGTAGTGTCAAATTCATGTTTCTATCGCTCCGCTGACCAGCGACCACTGACTTCCGACAGGTACGTGTCGCTGGTCGATGGTCGCTAGTCGCTACTTGTAGCTTCGCTGCGAGGGGTGAGCGTACTCGAACACCAGCGGCTCGCGGTTCAGGATCGGCTGGCCGCTGGATGGGTTGAATTCCCAGGCCGCCACATACGAAAAATTCTCGTCGTCGCGCAGCGCCTCGCCATCGGGCGTCTGGCTCTCAACGCGGAAGTGCCCGCCGCATGACTCGGTGCGGTGCAGCGCGTCGATGCACATCAGTTCGGCCAGTTCCATGAAGTCGGCCACCCGGCCGGCCTTCTCCAGCGATTGGTTTAGCTCCTCGTTCTCGCCCGGCACGTTGACATTTTCCCAGAACTCGGCCCGGATCGCCGGAATCTTCGCTAGCGCGCTCTTCAGGCTTTCCTTACTACGCGCCATGCCGCAGTTGTCCCACATCAGCTGGCCGAGCTCGCGGTGGAATGAATCGACTGTGCGCTTGCCAGTGATGCCGAGCAGCTTCTTGTTGCGCTGCTTGACCTCGAACTCGGCCTGCGAGCAAGCCGGGTGGTTAGTATCGATCTGGCCGGGCTTGGTCTGCGCCAGGTAATCGCCGATCGTGTAGGGCAGCACGAAGTAGCCATCCGCCAGCCCTTGCATCAGCGCGCTTGCGCCAAGCCGGTTGGCGCCGTGATCCGAGAAGTTGGCCTCGCCGATCACGAACAGCCCTGGAATCGTGCTCTGGAGGTCGTAATCGACCCACAGGCCGCCCATTGTGTAGTGGATGGCCGGGTAGATCCGCATTGGAACCTCATACGGGTTTTCAGCCGTGATCCGCTCGTACATGTCGAACAGGTTGCCGTACTTCTCGCGGATGACGCCGGCGCCTAGTCGCTTGATGGCGTCGGTGAAGTCCAGGTAGACCCCCAGTCCGCCCGGCCCGACGCCGCGCCCCTCGTCGCAGACTTCCTTGGCATTGCGCGAAGCTACATCGCGCGGCACCAGATTGCCGAAGCTAGGATACTTGCGCTCGAGGTAGTAGTCGCGCTCGTCCTCGGGAATCTGATCCGGCGGCCGCGTGTCGCCTTTCTTCTTCGGCACCCAGACCCGGCCGTCGTTGCGGAGGCTCTCGCTCATGAGCGTGAGCTTCGACTGATGGTCGCCGCTGACCGGGATGCAGGTCGGATGGATCTGGGTGAAGCAGGGGTTGGCGAACAATGCGCCGCGCTTGTGGGCGCGCCACGCCGCCGTGACGTTTGAATTCACCGCGTTGGTCGAGAGGTAATACGCCGTGCCGTAGCCGCCGGTCGCGAGGATGACCGCGTCGCCGGCGTAGCGCTCGATCTCGCCG
>DATFXE010000354.1:0-4799 GCA_035258585.1 Roseiflexaceae bacterium
GCAGATACAAGCCATGGTGGACCAGCCCCTCGCGCCGCATTCGCTCGCCCACGCCGATCTGATCGAGCAGATCCACGCTGCCCTGCTCCAGCACGCCGGCGCGCACACGCCGCTCGATATAGGCGCGGTCGCGATGCTCGAGCACGATCGACTCGATCCCCTGCCGATGCAGCAGATGCGCGAGCGTGAGTCCGGCCGGGCCGGCGCCGATAATAGCCACCTGGGTACGCATGGCTTTCTCCTGCAAAGGGTTGAGTGTTCTCTGGAAGGGCAGATGGATGCAGCGACCATTGGCATTATACACCAGCCCAATCTACCCCAATGGCGCGAAGAAGCGGCGCACGTCGTTTGGTTTGTTTATTCGACATCTCAGGTATCTCTGTGTATCATTGCGCTCTGGCGCTGGGCGATTCGCTGGCGGTCGGCCTCGGCGCGAGCGAGCCGGCGCGGACAGGCTACGTGTCCCACCTCTTCGAGTTCCTGCACGGAGCGGCCCATGAGGCTGGCGGGTCGACACACTCGCCAACCTGGCGGTCAGCGGCGAGACCAGCGGCTCTTTCCTCGGCGAGGAGGGCAGCCAGATCGCTCAGGCGCTCACGCTGATCGACGATCCCAACACGAACGTGAACGCGGCGACGCTCGACCTCGGCGGCGACGACCTGCTGCGACTGGTCGCTCCCCCGTCGAGATACCCGGGCGGCCCCTGCGCCACCGAGCCGGGCAGCCCGTTCTGCCAGGCGGCGATCCAGGAAGCGCTGGCGAGCTTCGCGGCGCACGACACCGTTATCCTGCAGACGCTGACGCCGGCACTGCAAAGCGAGCCGGGCGCGCCGCGCCTGGTGGTGCTGACCTACTACAACCCCTGGAGCGGCGCCGGCAGCCGCTTCGAGGCGGTGGTGGACCGCGCGCTGCTGGGCAGCGACGGCGTGGTGGACTGCGCGGCGAACGCGGCCGATCCCGCGAAGGCCGGGCTGAACGACCTGATCGTATGCGGCGGGCAGCAGCACGGCGCGCTGATCGCCGACCTCTACCCGCGCTTCCGGGCAAGGGGCTGGCGCTGACGCACATCGCGGATGGCGACCCGCACCCCAACGACGCCGGCTACGCGATCATTGCCAATGTCGTCGAGCGGGTCTTGCCGCCTGGGCCGTGCTACCCGATTGGGCCGTGCCATGTGCCGCCGCCCAAGCCGTGACTAAGGGCGGTAAAGACAAGGCGTCGGTATCAGGCGCCCTCTCTGGCGCGGCGCTCGTCCGATCTGCGGTTCGTCGATAGTAGTCGGATCATCTTCTGATGCTGTAGAAGCGATAAGTATCACACAACCGGCGCTGGCTCGGCCTCAGCCGCCCACAGCCGGCGCATCTCCTCACTTGTGATCAGCAGCTTGTCCAGTGTGCCGGCGGCCTCGACCCGGCCATCCTTCAGCACGATAATCTGGTCGGCCCGGCGCAGCACGGCGCGGCGGTGCGAGACCGCCAGAATTGTGAATTGAGAAGTGAAAATTGCGAATTGCTCACCGTCGCCGTCATTCTCAATTTTCAATTTTGCATTTTCAATTCGCTCCCAGAGTGTCCGCTCGGTCTCGACATCCAGCGCGCTGGAGAGGTCGTCGAAGACCAGCAGCTCGGGGGCGCGCACGAACATACGCGCCGCGGCGGCGCGCTGAATCTGCCCGCCCGACAGCCGCACGCCCTTGGCGCCGACGATTGTCTCCAGGCCGTGATCCATGCGCGCCAGATCCGGCTCCATCACCGCCAGCCGCAGCGCCGCAGGCAGATCGACGTGCTCATACGGCAGGCCCATCAGCAGATTGTCTTTCAATGTATCGCTGAACAGGCGCGGCACCTGGGCGGTATAGGCGCAGCGCGGCGGCACAAAGAACTCGGTCGGGTTGATCACTCGCGCGCCGTTCCAGCGGATCTCGCCGGCGTCGGCCGGCAGCAGGCCGAGTAGCGCGCGCAGCAGGGTGGTCTTGCCGCTGCCGATCCGACCGGTGATCACGGTGAATGACCCGCGCTCCAGCTGCAGGTCGACCCCTTCGATGCCGCGGCCTGAGTCGGGGTAACGGAAGGTCAGGCCGGATGTTTCGAGCGTATGCAGGCGATCGGACGCACCGCGCGATGGGACCGGGATGGCCGGCAGCGGGCCGCGCATATAGACCGGGCCGTGCCGGACCAGCGACTGCGGCGGCGCCCCCTGCAGCAGCGTGACCATACGCTCGAACGAGACACCGGCCTGCCGGTAGCGCGTCAGCACGATCCCGAACAGGGCGGTGAACTCGCTGATCCAGCCCAGGTAATAGACAAATAGCGCGAAGTCGCCGACGGTGAACGTTCCGGCGCGCATCGACGTGGCTGCCAGCAGCAGGATCAGGCCGGTGCCGATATTGACGGCATTGGCGAAGATCGACTCGAGGATCTCACTGAACAGCTTGTCGCGGACACCGGTGGCGCGCCGCTCGTCGTTCAGCGCGCCGAAGCGGCGGATCACCTGCGCCTCGGCACCTGCGACCTTGACCGCCTGGACCGCGCCAAAGATCTCGCCCAGGAAGCCGGTCACCGCGCCGGTGGCCTCGCGGCTGGCCTTGCGGTACTGCTCGATTCGCTCGGCGACGCGCTGCGTCACCACCACGATCAATGCCAGCGGCAGCAGCACCGCCACTGTGATCCAGGCGTTGATCCGCAGCATAATCGTCAGCCCGAGCACCGCGAACGCCGTCAGCGCGATCAGATCGTTGAAGTACATCACGCTCCACAGCGTCTCGTCGATATCATCGCGGAAGCGGCTAACCGCCTCGCCGGACGAAGCCGGCAGCGCTCGCGCGCCCGGCCGCTGCAGAATGCGCGAGAGCATATTCTTGCGCAGCAGCGCTCCGCAGGTATAGACGAAGGTCGTGTTGGTCATCGGCAGCAGGATGTAGAAGAACATGCGCCCCAGCGCGCCGGCCACCAACAGCGCGATCAGTGCCATCAGGCCGAAGCGAAATGGCGCCGCCCCTGAGAGCAAATTGAAGTACTCGCGCGCAAGCAGCCCCGGCACCATTTCCAGCAGAAACGCGCCCACGATTCCGATCAGGTTGATCGTGTACATCAGCGGCTGGAACCTGAATAGGCGCAGGTAATATTGCCAGATCTTCATACTTCCGTTTCCTTTGAACCAGAGTAGGGAGTAGGGGAGTGGGGGAGTAGGAAATCTCGCCTCTACTCCCCTACTCCCCTACTCATTTACTCTCCTACACGCCGTCACACAAGAACTTCCTCCATCCCCGTGCGCAGCAGCTCGGCGAAGCGCGAGCGCGGGTCGTTGCGCAGCGCCTCGCGCTCGCCATACTCGCGGATGCGGCCGCCTTCGAGGATCAGGATATCGTCGGCGCGCAGCACAGTCGCCAGCCGATGGGCGATGATGATCCCGGTGCGATCGGCCAGCAGCCGGTCGACCGCGCGCTCGATCAGCCGCTCGGTGGCCGGGTCGAGTCGCGACGAGGCCTCGTCCAGAATCACCAGGCCGGGGTCGCGCAGAAAGACGCGCGTAAACGCCAGCACCTGCGCCTCGCCGGCCGAGAGCCCGCCGCTGCCGGCCAGCACGGTGTCGAGCCCATTTGTGAGCGACTGGTACCACGGCAGCAACTCCAGCTGCTCGAGCACCGCCAGGATGCGCTCGTCGGGAATGCTGGTGTCGAAGAAGGTCAGGTTCTCGCGCACCGTGGCGTGGAACAGCTGCACATCCTGGGTGACCATGCCGACGCGCTGGCGCAAGCTGTCGAAGCGCACGTCGCGAATATCGGCGCCGCCCAGCCGGATCGACCCACCGGTGACATCGTACAGGCGGAACAGCAGCCGCGTCAGCGTCGTCTTCCCGCTGCCGGTGCGTCCCAGGATGCCCAGCGTTCGCCCGGCCGCGATCTGGAATGAGATGTCGTGGAGGACCGAGGACGAGGGACCAAGGACCAACGAGGAACGATCCTCGCCGGATGAGTTTGGTCTTTGGTCTTTTGTCTTTGGTCCTTCGTCGTCGTACTCGAACGACACCCGGTCGAAGTCCACCGCCAGCGAGCCGGCCGGCAGCTCGTCGGTGCCGTCGGCCAGGTTGGACCGGATTGTGTAGAGCTCGCGCACGCGCACGACGCCGGCGCCGGCCTTCTGCAGATCCTCGATCTGGCGAGTGATCTGAATCACTGGCCGCAGCAGCGCCTCGGTGTAGAAGAAGATCAGATACACCGTGCCGAGCGTCATGGTTCCGGCGGTGTAGAAGCGATAGCCGAGCCAGTAGGTTAGTGCGCCGGCGATCGCGAAGAACAGTATTGGCGTCAGCCATGTCAGCGAGCCGATCACCGCCGCGCGGCGCTCGTGGATCAGCCGATCGCGGCCGCGCTCGTAGAGCCGGTTCATGGTGTAGTCGATCGCGCCGCTGGAACGGATATCCTCAGTGCCCGAGAGCCGCTCCTCGATCAGCCCGAACAGCGCCGCGCTGGCCTCGCGCGCGCGCGACCAGAACGGCACCGTGATCCGCTGGGCGCCGATCAGCGCGAGGAACAGCAACCCCGCCAGCACCGTCAGCACCGCGCCGATCCGGTAATCCTCGATCAGCAGCACGATCAGCACCCCGAACATCAGGATGACATTGCCCAGCACGCGAATGACGAACTGCGAGAAGAAGTTCGCCAGCGCGGTCACATCGCCGTCGATTCGCTCGATCAGCTCGCCGGGCGTGCGCGCCTTGTGGAAGACCATGTCCAGCCGCAGGCAGTGCAGCGCCAGATCGGATCGCAGGTCGTTGGTGGCGCTCCAGGCCACGACTTC
>DATFXE010000355.1:0-3905 GCA_035258585.1 Roseiflexaceae bacterium
TCGCCCCCGAACCCCCACCAAATATGCCAAATCAATGCACATATCAGTAACTCTTATGTATAGAAGTTACTGTGTAACAATATCAGGGCATGCGATACTATTGACTGCTACATGAAAAGCAACGGATAGTTGCTGCGCATGCAGCACACAATAGATTGGGGAGAGAGTAGAATGGTTTACGCGACAAGGCGCTTCGAATTTTCGGCGGCGCACCGCTACTGGCGCGACGACTGGAGCCGCGAGCAGAATGAGCACGTATTTGGCAAATGCACCAGCCCTTACGGCCATGGGCATAACTACACCCTCGACGTGACAGTCAAGGGCCGGCCCGATCCGCTCACAGGCATGCTCATGAATATGGTCGATCTGAAGGCGATCGTCGGCGAGGTGCTGGAGGGCTTCGACCACAAGCACCTAAACGAGGATACGCCCTACTTCAAGGACCGCATCCCGACGACTGAGAATATCGTGCGCGTGTTGTGGGGGCTGATCGCGCCGCGGCTGCCGGAGGGCGCTGTGCTGGCGCGGCTGCGGCTGTACGAGATGAACGATCTATGGGCCGAGTATGATGGCGATGAGGAGGCCAACTTCAGCCGCTCATATGTCTTCTCGGCCGCGCACCGGCTGCACGCGCCAGCGCTTACAGAAGAAGAGAATCGTGCGCTGTACGGCAAGTGCAATAACCCCAACGGCCACGGCCACAACTACACGTTGGAAGTTACGGCCGGCGGCCCGATCGACGATGCGACCGGCATGGCGATCGATCTGGTCGAGCTTGATACCACGGTGCGCGATGTGCTGGACAGGCTCGATCACAAGCATATCGATCGCGACGTGCCAGCGTTCGGCCAGCAAACGTCGACGGCTGAGAACCTAGTCGTGTACCTGTGGCGCGAGCTTGCCGCGCGGCTGGAGGGGCGGCTGCGGCATCTCAAGCTGTGGGAGACCAATCGGAATGTGTTTGAGTATGACGGTCGCTAGTAAGCAGTAAGCAGTAAGCAGCACTTATGATGATACTGCCGACTGCCGACTACCGACTGCCGACTGATCAATATCTGGAGAGACCAATGAATACCAACGGCAATGGATACAAGAATGGCAATGGCGACGCGGTGATCGAATTCGATCCGTCAGAGTACGACGAGCTGATCGTGCCGGGCCAGGGCAAGCTGGAGGGCATGACCTTCGCCAGCAATGATGCGATCGAGGAATCGGTCAAGACCATCCTGGAGAACATCGGCGAGGACCCCGACCGCGAGGGGCTGCTGCGCACGCCCAGCCGGGTGGCCAAGATGTACGCCGAGCTAACCGCCGGCTATCATATCGACCCCGATGCGCTGATCAACGACGCCGTCTTTAGCGTCGACTATGACGAGATGGTGATGGTCAAGGACATCGACTTCTCCAGCCTGTGCGAGCATCACATGCTGCCGTTCATGGGCCGGGTGCATGTCGCTTACATCCCGAACGGCAAGGTGATCGGGCTCAGTAAGATCCCGCGGATCGTCGAGATGTTCGCGCGGCGCTTGCAGGTCCAGGAGCGCATGACCGTGCAGATCGCCGATTTCCTCGACGCGGCGCTGAAGCCGCAGGGCGTGGCGGTGGTAGCCGAGGGCGTGCATATGTGCTCGGTGATGCGCGGCGTCAAGAAGGCCAACGCCAAGATGATCACCTCGGCCATGCGCGGCGTGTTCCGCAGCGACGCACGCACCCGTGCGGAGTTCATGGGCCACATCGACCGGGCGCACGACCACGAGTAGTGACAAGATGACCGAATGACAAGATGACAAGATGATGGTTGTAGTCCTCATCTTGTCATCTTGTCATCTTGTCAGTTGTAGAATACACATATGCAGAATAAGCAGAAGATCATTGTGATAATCGGCGCTTCGCGCGGAATCGGCCGGGCGACTGCCCTGGCCCTGGCCGCGCCTGGCACGCACCTGGTATTGGCGGCGCGCGATGGGGATGCGCTCGAAACCGTCGCTGCCGCGGCGCGCGCGGCCGGCGCCGAAGCCACCGCAGTGCCCTGCGACGTGACCGCCGAGCCACATGTGCGCCGCCTGGTCGAGACAGCCGCCGGCCTGTCAGGCCGGATCGATATGCTGGTTAACAGCGCCGGCGGCGCGGTCGTCGCGCCATTCGAGCAGCTGGCGCTGGCCGATTGGGAGCGCACGCTGCGCGTCGGGCTGACGGGCGTCTTTCTAGCCTGCAAGCACGCCGCCGGCCATATGGGCGAGGGCGGGCTGATCGTGAACGTCGCCTCGGTGGCTGCCCGCCAGGTGTTCCCCGGCTGGTCGGCCTATATCGCGGCCAAGCACGGCCTGCTGGGCTTCTCGGGCGCCATTCGCGAGGAGCTGCGCCCGCGCGGTGTGCGCGTGACTGTGGTGCTGCCTGCCGCCACCGACACCGCGCTCTGGGATGAGTTGCCCGGCGAGTGGAACCGCGCCAACATGCTTCAGCCCGCGGACGTGGCCCGCGCAATCGCTCAGCTGGCCGCCCAGCCACCGTGTGTGACGACCGAGGAGATTGTGGTGGGGCATGTGGCCGGCCGCCTGTAAAGTTCTGAGTTTTGAGTTCTGAGTTCTGAGTTATGATGCCAACAACTCAAAACTTAAAACTCAAAACTCAAAACTATGAAAGAAACCACCCGCGTCGCCTCGCTCTCCGACATCCCCCCCGGCGCCATGCGCTACGTCGAGATCGACGGCCTGCCGATCGCGCTGGCGAACGTTGGCGGCACGATCTACGCCTTTAGCGACACATGCCGCCACGAGGGCGGGCCGCTCTCGGCCGGCGTGCTGATCAGCGACACCGTCACCTGTCCCTGGCATGGCTGGACCTATAACGTGCGCACCGGCAAGGCGATCGTCCCGCCAATAGGCATCCGCGTGCCCACCTACGAGGTGCGCGTCGATGGCGATGATGTATATGTGACGATCGAGTGGCCCGATAGGTAACGCAGCATCGATTTCAAACAACGCGCCGCAAATACGCCAACCACATTCCTCGCGACTCCTAGTATAATGTCCTCATCACACCCGCCTCTGATGCATAATGGGGAGGAATGTATGACCTCACCAACTTCTGCGCTTCAGCCGCAGCGCACGATCGACGAGCTGAAGGATCTGCGCGCACGCACCGGCGACGCCGACGGGGCGCAGCGCGTGGCCTTCACCGACACCTGGGCGAATGCGCGAGCCTGGATGCGCGCCAAGCTGGAGCAATTGCCGGTCGAGATCACCGTCGACCAGGCCGGCAACCAGTGGGCTACCCTGCGCGGCGCATCCGAGCGCGAGCTACTGATCGGCGGGCATATCGACTCAGTGCCCAACGGCGGCTGGCTCGACGGCTGCCTGAATGTCCTGGCCGGCTTGGAAGTGCTGCGCCGGATCGCCGCCGAGGGCACGCCGCCGATCACCGTGCGGCTGGTGGATTGGGCCGATGAGGAGGGCGCGCGCTTTGGCCGCAGCCTGTTCGGCTCCAGCTCGGTGGCCGGCACGATGGACCCCGAAGATCTGGAGGGCCTGAAGGACCGCGACGGCATCAGGTTGCCCGACGCGCTGGCGCGCTTCAATATCGACCTGTGGAAGGCCCGCGAGGCCGGCGAGCAGCTCAAGAACGCGGCAGCCTACCTGGAGCTACATATCGAGCAGGGGCCGGTGCTGGAGAGCATGAACATTCCCATGGGCGTGGTGCTGGGCACCTACGGCGTCGAGCGCCACCGGATCATCTGGCGCGGTCAGGCCGCCCACGCGGGCTCGACGCCGATGGACAAGCGCCGCGATGCGCTGGCCGGCGCCGCCAAGCTGGCGCTCGAGATCCGTACCATCGCCCGCAACATCGGCGATGGCGCCGTCTGCACCAGCGGCGGGGTGGTCTGCAAGCCGGGGATCGTGACCTCG
>DATFXE010000356.1:0-4405 GCA_035258585.1 Roseiflexaceae bacterium
ATCCCGCCAGGCCGAGGCGATCGAATCGACCTCGCCATAGCGGTCGAGCTGATCGCGGAACAGGTTGTGCAGCAGCACCAGCCGCGGCCGGGTCTCCTCCAGCGCACGCGGCAGCGCCGCCTCGTCGGTCTCGAACAGGCCGATGTCGGCGCGCACCCGCCCGGCGAGCGAGCTGCCAGCCAGCGCAGTGGCGGTCAGCCCCGTCACCAGGTTGGCGCCGGCACGGTTGTGCAGCACTCGCCGGCCATCGGCCGCCAGGATGGCGGCGATCATGCGCGTGGTGGTGGTCTTGCCGTTCGTGCCGCCGACGACCACCACACCGCCCGGCAGCGCGGCGCTGAGCTGGCTCAGCGTATCCGGCGCGATGCGCCGTGCCACCACGCCCGGCAGCGTGGTGCCGCCGCCCGCGCGCAGCACGCGGCTGGCCAGCCCGGCGGTCTTTCCGGCCGCGATCGCGGCGGCAAGGCGGAGGTTAAGCGATTTCAAACTGTGTCCCTTTTAGAACCGAGAACCGGGTGCCCTCGGGCGAACCAAGAACCGAGAGTCGGGCGGCGATCAAACGTGGAGATTGTAGCGGTTTGGGCGGGTGTGTCAATATCAGATATTCCCGTACCGGCTGCTGAAATCCTGGCGCTGCTGCTCCAGCATGGCCGTCAGGCTGGCGGGCGCGAGCGCGCCGCCGCGGATCATCAGCTCGCCCAGCCGGATGTGTTTGCCACGCATGCGCAGCCCGGCCTGCTCGGCAAGCGCGGCCCCAAGCTGGTCGCCATTCACGAGCGCTGCGGCCAGCAGATATTCGCCCAGCCGCTCCGGGCGCTGGCCGTCGCGCAAGCGATCCTGCTGCTGGCGCACCAGCGCCGCCGCCAGCTGCTGGGGCGTCAGCCAGCCGCGCATGAGCAGGATGTCGCCAAGCCGCCTGGCCTTGGCGTCCTCCAGGGTGCTGCGCTTGGTGCGCGCATCGGCCCTGCCCAGCTCGGCTAGCGCCGCGTCGAGTTGGGCAGCAGTGATCAATCCCTGATCAACCAGGTACTCGCCGATCTTGCGCGGCGCCGGCCGGTGCTCCGGCGCGACGATCGAGCGCGCCGATGCCAGCACCCGCCGGATATGCAGCTGGTCGAGCGCCTCTCGCGCTTCGGCGTAGTCTGGGTCCAGCTTTAGCGCCCACTCCAGATATTCGCGCTGCCGCTCGACGTCGTCGATCAGGAAGCTCATGTAATACCAGGCTGGCGCGTGCTGCGGATCTTCGACGATAGACTGGCGGATCAGCTGGTAGGCGCGCTCGCGGTCGCCGTTGCGCGCGGCCTCGATACCCTGCTGTAAATAAGCTTGCTCCACCGCGCGATACTCCTTCGCTTGGGGACAGGCCAACAACTCCTGCGTAATCGCGGAGCGTGGTTGGCGACGTGACACGTTGGCCGATGGTAGATAGTATACAGGAGCGCGCGCCGAAAGGAAAGAGGGAAATTTGGCTACTGGATGGCCGATCTGGCCGATGCGCCGTGTGGCACGGCATGTGCTGGAGCTGAACTATTGAGACAACGCTTGTTGTACGATCATGAGACATCTGGCAAGATCGGTGTTAATCTCGGTCTCAGAAAAACGCAGAACTCGCCAGCCCCGATTGAGTAAGTATTTGTCTTTACGTTTATCACGTGTGATACAAGATGGTTGTGAGTGCCAATAATCGCCATCGCATTCGATCGCTAGATGATTCTCCGGGATGGCAAAATCTATGGTGTATGGCCCAAGTGCAAATTGCGAACAATAAGGGAGACCAATCGATGTAAGTGCTGCGGCAAAAGCTTTCTCAATATAGCTTTCGGTTTTCCCGATGCCGATAGTACGACAAGACCGGGAGCAATACTTCTGTTCTGAAAGCTTAGCCCGTACTGTAAAGGGTTTATGACATATCTGGCAAGAAAGGGTGACTCTACGTTGGTATGAGATATTTGCACATGCTCGCGAGCAAAATGATTGGCCAAGTGAAGCCCGAGCTGAAAAAGAGCTGCCGCAAATTCCACATATCTGGGCTACATAGGCAGTCGATGCGCGTGTTCCACTAACCTTTGGTCCATGTGCCTTGCTGGCACACTCTCGTGAGCAATATTTTTTAGCATCGGATGGCGCTACGATGAATGCACTACTACAGAACTCACATTGGCGACTTTGCGGTTTGAGCATTTCTTTCGAATGGCCTGCTGCTTGACAGAGTCGAGAACAAAAGCGAGCGTTTGTCTGGTAGGGCTCAACCTGAAAAACACGCGAGCATGTCTCGCATGTTTTCTCGATCAATCGGCGTATACCGTTTTTACTGCCTTTGGGTCGTCCCATATGATATAGAGTACATATGTTCTAGTATTTGTCAAGAAGGGAGTATACCATGGCTAATAAGAAACCCGAAGGTGAATATGGAAGTCAGCGTGAGGCTGGATATGCAGATCCTGGACTGCAATCTGATCGAAAACCTCGCTACCCATTGAAAGAAAATGGAGAATATAGCAAGGATCGCATCCGTGCCGCCTGGAGCTACATCAACCACAAGGACAACGCCGCCAAGTATGATGCCGACGAAGTGCGGCAGATCGAGAACCGGATCAAGCGCGCGGCGAAGAAGCACGGCGTAGAGATCGAGAAGGATTCTTAAGAAGCACAATCAGGAGTCATCCCGAATGTTACAATTGGTTCTTTCGCCATTGTGATGCAGTACATCTCATAGTGTTGCGGGCGCAGCACACCAACATGCTGGTGGTGCGAACTCCTTCGGGGCGGCGTAGCGGCCCCGAAGGAGTTCGCACCACCTTTTTATTTTGTGGCCCTGTGGCGTCCGAATGCGCCACAGCGCATTCGGACGCCACAGGGCCAGCGCCTTCAAAATCTCAAATGTGCCAAAATGCACAATCGGGTATAATATGCTTATTAGAGATGCACAGATCGTTTAAACAAGAGCAAACTTGAAAATGACATCGAGTATCTCCTCGAATGGCCGCGTCGGCGAGCCGCTGATCCGGCTGGATCGCATCAGCAAGAGCTTTATGGAAGCCGGCCGTGAGCGCGTGGTGCTGCACGAGGTCAGCGCCGCCTTCGATCCAGGCGAGTTCGTCGTGCTGATCGGCAAGAGCGGCTCGGGCAAGAGCACGCTGCTGAACCTGGTCAGCGGCATCGACATGCCCAGCAGCGGCGAGGTCTGGGTGGCCGGGCAGGCGCTCACTCAGCTCTCGGAGCACGCGCGCACGCTATTTCGCCGCCGCAACATCGGCTTTATCTTCCAGTTCTTCAACCTGGTTCAGACGCTGACAGTACTGGAGAACCTGCTGCTGCCGCTGGAATTGAACGGCCGCACGACGATGCGCGACCGCGCTGCGGCGCTCGATCTGCTGGCTCAGGTGGGCCTGGCCGACCGGCGCGACGCCTACCCCGATCGGCTATCCGGCGGCGAGCAGCAGCGGATCGCGGTTGCCCGCGCGCTGGTACACGACCCCCTGCTGGTGCTGGCCGACGAGCCGACCGGCAACCTGGATACCGAAACCGGCCAGCAGGTGCTCGATCTGCTCGATACGCTGACGCGCCGCGCTGGCAAGAACTTGCTGATGGTCACCCATAGCCCGGACGTCGTCGGCTTGGCCGACCGGGTGTTTCGGATGACCGAAGGGCACCTGGTTGAGGAGCCGCTGCCAATGACACGGTGACAAGGTGACAAGGTGACAGGGTGATTTGCTACACGAGAAACTCACCTTGTCACCCCCTCACCGTGTCAGCGATTCTAGAGCGCGATGACATCTATTCTGCTAAAGACTTCTTTCAGGCATTTGCTGAGGCACCCCTGGCAAGTCGGCCTGGCTATTCTTGGTGTAGCGCTGGGCGTAGCAGTAGTCGTCTCGATCGATCTGGCCAACAGCAGCGCCCGGCGGGCCTTCGCGCTCTCGACACAGACGATTGCGGGCCGGGCGACCCACCAGATCGTCGGCGGCCCCAACGGGCTGGACGAGTCGGTCTATCGCCGCGTGCGGCTCGATCTGGGCCTGCGCCAATCCGCGCCGGTGGTGGAAGGCTACGCTGCCGCGCCCGATCACCCCGGCCTGACGCTGCACATCCTCGGGCTGGACCCACTGGTCGACGCGCCGTTCCGCTCGCTTGGCGGCGGGAGTGGATCGAGTGGTGCTAGCGCGCTGGCTTCGCCGGCTGATCTGTTCGTCAAGCCAGGCGCGGCGCTACTCTCGGCCGACACCGCGCGTGCCTACGGGCTGAAGCAAGGCGATGAGCTGCGCCTGCGGATCGGGCCGCACATCGAGCGCGCGACGCTGATCGCCCTGATCGAGCCGCCAAGCGAGGCCGCCCGCCGCGCGCTCGACAGCCTGCTGATCGCCGACATCGCGACCGCCCAGGAGTGGCTCGGCTACACGGGCAA
>DATFXE010000357.1:0-5551 GCA_035258585.1 Roseiflexaceae bacterium
TCCGTCCGGCGGCAGCTCGGCGAGCGCCCGTTCGGTCGCACTCGGCTCGTCCAGCCTGAGCGTTTCCTGCATCCAGCCGTAGACATTGCCGCCCTCACTGGTTGCTCCTCCCAGCAGCGCGCGCCGCCGGTCGACGCGGTAGCACCACAGCCCGGCCGGCACCTCGGCGACCTCCGATTGGATGACTCGCAGCGCGCCGGTAGTGCCAACGGTGAGGGCCAGCCGATCCGGGCCGGTGCAGCCGCTGCCGATATTTGCGGCAGCGCCGTCGCCGATCGCTGGAAACCAGGGCACGTCGCGCAGCGCTGGCCAGCGTGTCGCGAAGCCAGCGGCCAGCCCGCTCAGCGGCTCGCTCGCGTCGGCCAGGGGCGAGAGCTGGTCAGGCGCAACTCCAAGGAAGTCGAGCAGCGGCGCGTCCCACTCGATCCGCCGCCGGTCGAGCAGCCCGCTCCATGAGGCCGCCGAGCTGCCGGCGCGGCAGCGCCCGAACAGGCGCAGTTCCAGATACTCGCCGAGGGTGATCCAGCGCGCCGCCGCGCGCCAGATATCGGGCTGCGTGCGGCGGAACCAGGCCAGCCGCGCCGGCCAGTAGCTGGTGCGCAGCAGGCAGCCGGTGCGCTGGTGGACCGCGCGTTCGTCGAGCTGCCGGCGCAGCTCGATCGCGTCGGCGTCGTTGCGGGTATCGGCGTAGGTGATCAAGCGTGTCAGTGGCCGGCCAGCGCTGTCGATCGCCAGGATATTGGAGACCAGTGTATCGATCGCGACGCCCCGAATCCGCTCTGCCAGCGGGCCAGCCAGAGCGAGCACCGCGTCCACACAGCGCCAGATTCGCTCCAGTGCCTCATCCGGGTCATCTTCGACAGCCCCGTCGGGGGCGGTGTGGATGCTGTAGCGTTCCTGGGCGGCTACGCCCTGGACGTGCCGACCACACCCGTCGTACAACAGCGCGCGGGCCGAGGATGTGCCAACGTCGATCGTTAAGATGAACGGAGCCGCGGCCTGAGCTGGTGTGATTGGTGGCATCCTGGCCTCTTTCAGTCGGCAGTCGGCAGCTGAGATTACTACCGACTGCCGACTGCTCACTGCTTACTGATTCAGTCCAGCCGCTCGATGATCGTGCCGTTGGCCATACCGCCGCCCTCGCACATGGTCTGCAAGCCGTAGCGGCCGCCGGTGCGTTCAAGCTCGTGCAGCAGTACCGTCATTAGCCGCGCGCCGGAGGCGCCGAGCGGGTGGCCGATCGCGATCGCGCCGCCGTTGACGTTGACCTGTGCCAGGTCGGCGCCGGTCTCGCGCTGCCAGGCCAGCACGACGCTGGCGAAGGCCTCGTTGATCTCGATCAGATCGATCTGCTCCAGCCTGAGGCCGGCGCGCTCGAGCGCGCGGCGCGTGGCTGGGATCGGCGCCGTCAGCATCAGGACCGGGTCGTCGCCGGCGAGCGAGAAGGATACGAAGCGCGCGCGCGCACGCAGCCCCAACCGCTCGGCGGCGGCGCGCTCCATGATCAGCAGCGCGGCCGCCCCGTCACTGATTTGCGACGCGTTGCCGGCGGTGATCACCCCATCCTCCTGGAACGCTGGCTTGAGATTGGCCAGCTTCTCCATGCTGGTGTCGGGGCGGATGCCTTCGTCCTGGTCGAATAGCTCGGCCGCGCCATCGCGCAGCGGCACCGGCACGATCTGGCCGGCGAAGCGGCCCTCGGCGCTGGCGAGCGCGGCGCGGCGGTGGCTCTCCAGGCTCAGCGCGTCCAACTGCTGGCGAGACAGGTTCCACCTTCTGGCGATCAGCTCGGCGCTGATGCCCTGGTGAACCAGGCCGCCCCTGTAGCGCCCGATCATGCGCGGGCCATAGGGCCGGCCAGGGCCGTTCTCGATCGACGACCCCAGCGGCACGCGCGTCATCACCTCGACGCCGCAGGCGATCACCGCGTCGTAGGCGCCACTGATCACGCCCTGAGCCGCGAAATGGATCGCCTGCTGGCTGGAGCCGCACTGCCGATCGATCGTGGTGCCTGGCACGCTTTCGGGGAAGCCGGCCGCCAGCACGGCGTTGCGCCCGACGTTGACCGCTTGCTCGCCAACCTGGCTGACACAGCCGGCGATCACGTCGTCGATCAAGCTTGGATCGATACTGGTGCGTGCGACCAGGGCATGCATCGTATGCGCCAGCAGATCGACCGGGTGCCATTCTTTCAGCCGCCCGCCGCGCCGCCCGACCGGAGTGCGCACGGCTTCGACGATCACGGCTTCGCGCCTTGGGGTCACGATGATGCCTCCTTGCACCTACCAATCGACGAATGACCAAGGACCAACGACCAAAGATAGCTATCGCTGTCTTTGGTCCTTCGTCGATGGTCTTTCGTCAACCCGTCAGAACATGCTGATCTGCTCGGCCCGATCGCCCTCGTCGCGCGGCGGCAGTGTGTGGAAGCCATGCTCGGCGGCCCACTCGGCGCTGGGGCCATCCCAGTGGAAGCGCGCCATGATCACGTGGCCGCGCGCGTCGAACTCCACGCCTTCCTGTTCGAGCAGCTGGCGCTGGGCCAGGCCGCGCGTGCTGATGCCGCCGCCCTTGCTGATGATCCGCTGCCAGGGCACGCCGGCGCGCTCTTTAGGCATCTCGTTCAGCGCAAAGCCGACCGTTCGCGCGTCGCAGCCGCCGCCGACGATCGCCGCGATATCGCCATAGCTGGCGACCTTGCCGTAGGGCACCTGCTCGCAGGCCGTGTAGATGCGCTCGTAGAGCGCGTAGTTCGTCTGCTCGTTCATGACCACTCTTACCTGACAAGATGACAAGATGACAAGATGAGGGACATATTCTGTCATCTTGTCATCTTGTCATCTTGTCAGTCTCGGCTGCGCGACTTCATGATCCGCTCGATATCGCGTTTGGACTCGCGCCTGGCGATGTCCTCGCGCTTGTCGTACTGCTTCTTGCCGCGGGCCAGCCCGAGGTCGATCTTGGCGTGGCGGCCTTTGAAGTACAGGCGCAGCGGTATGAGCGTGAAGCCCTGGCGCTCGACCTGGCCGAGGATGCGGCTGATCTCGCGGCGGTGCAGCAGCAGCTTGCGTGGGCGGGTCGGCTCGTGGTTGTAGTGGGTGCCGGATTGTTCATAGGGCGAAATATGCACGTCGTACAGCCAGATCTCGCCGTTCAGCACGCGCGCGTAGCCGCCGCGCAAATTGACCCGCCCGGCCCGTATGGATTTGATCTCGCTGCCGGTCAGCGCCAGCCCAGCCTCGTAGCTTTCGTCGATGAAATAGTCGTGGCGCGCCTTACGGTTGTCGGCCACAGTGTGGTTGGGCTGGTTGTCCTTACCTGCCATGATCTAATCCTTAGGCAAGGCTTCAGAAAGACGGCCTTTGCTCGAGAGTCGGTTTGTGGGTGGGGATTTGGCGCGCGGCGTAGCCCCGCGCCAAATCCCCACCCTTGGCGAGGTATGGAGGGGGCACCCAGAGGGTAGTCGGGCCCTTCATACCTCTCCGTTCTGTTTCGAAAATGTTCTAAAGATGACGGGCTATTATAGCACGCAGCCGGCTACTCCCCAAGTTTGTGCAGCAGCTTGCAATAGGCCATCTGCCCGCGCTCGAAGCTGCTCAGGCGGAAGAATTCATTCGGCGCATGGATATGCTCATCTTCGAGGCCAAAGCCAAAGTTGACCGTATGCACGCCGAGATTCTGCAACAAGATCGTACAGACCGGAATACTGCCGCCGGAGCGCACAATATAGGGCGCGCGGCCGTAGATCTCTTCGAGCACCGCGCGGGCGGCCTCATTGCCCGGATGATCGGCTGGAATCAGGTATGGCAGCGCGATGAATCCGAGTGTCATGGTGGTCACCCGCACGCCGGGCGGCGTGTGGCGCTCGACGTGCGCGGCGATCAGGCCTGTGATCGCCGCCGGGTCCTGGTCGGGCACCAGGCGGCAGGTGATCTTGGCGTGCGCCGCGTTTGGCAGAACTGTTTTGACCCCGTCGCCCTGGAAGCCGCCCCAGATTCCGTTGATCTCCAGCGTCGGGCGCGCCCAGGTCTGTTCGCGCGGCGTGTAGCCGCGCTCGCCGAATAAACCCTGGACGCCGATCTCCTGCATATAGTTCTCGACGTCGAACGGCACTCCCGCGATCTCTGCGCGGTCCTGATCGCTGAGTGGCACGACCGAGTCATAAAATCCATCCACAAGGATATGCCCGTCGTCGCCGCGCAGCGAACTGAGTATGGCGACCAGCGCGTGGATGGGGTTCTGCACCGCGCCGCCATACATGCCCGAATGCAGGTCGCTGTTGGCGCCGAGCACGTCGATCTGCACGCCGCACCCGCCGCGCAGGGCGACCAGGATGCTCGGCTCGGTCTCGCTCCACTGGCTCCCATCGGAGCTGAGCGCGAGATCGCAGGCCAGCAGCTCGCGGTTCGCGGCGACAAATGCGGGGATCTGCGGGCTGCCGATCTCTTCCTGACCCTCGAAGAAGAACTTGACGTTGATTGGCAGTGCGCCCTCGCTCTTCAGTAGCGCCTCAACCGCCAGGATGGGCGTGAACATATTGCCCTTGTCGTCGGTGGCGCCGCGCGCGTACACCCGCCCGTCGCGCACAGCCGGTTCGAACGGCGGGCTGTCCCAGAGTTCGAGCGGGTCGGCCGGCTGGGTGTCGAAGTGGCCGTAGATCAGCACCGTTGGCTTGCCCGGCGCGCGCAGCCATTCGCCATACACGACGGGGTGGCCGCCGGTGGGCAGCACCTGCACACGCTCCATGCCCGCGGCGCGCAGCCGCGTCGCCACCCACTCGCCGGCGCGGGCGACATCATCGGCGTGGGCTGGCAGTGCCGAGACGCTCGGGATACGCAGGAAGTCCAGCAGCTCGTCGAGAAAGCGATCTTTGTTTTCATCGAGATAGGCTTGCCAGGAGGACATGGTCTCCAGCTCCTTTCATTGCTTTACAGTCTTTCGCAAGTCGCAGGTCGCAGGTCGCATAATGATACCGCCTGCGACTTGTGACCTGCGATTTGTGGAGACAGTTTCTAAAATTTCAAAGAACTGTAATGGTCAACTTGATGCTGCACTCCTTCAGCCCGCGCAGGCGGGCTTCGCCTCTGTAGCCGAGGGCTTCAGCCCGACGGGTGGTTGTGCAGTATCTTTTTGACCAATATAAAAATTTCAAAGAACTCTATCTTAGCGGACGCGCTGGATTTCCCTTGTCGCCGTCGTCGCGATCCGCTCGATCGCGTCGAGCGCGCCGTCGCGCAGCTGTTGGGCTGCGTCAAGGAATGTGGCGTCACGCTCCTTGAGATCGCTCATGCGTTGGATCAGCGGCCAAACTTCGCTCCAGCGGCCGTCCAGCCATGGAATATCCAGCGCCGCCGCCAGGCCGTAGCGCTCGAGCAGCGCGCGGGTGTCGCCGCGCAGGCGAGTGTAAGCCGCGGCCGCGTCGCGCTCGACTGGCGCGCGGCGGTCGTCGGGCCGCGCGGCCGCCAGCAGCCCGAAGGCCAGCACCTGCTTGATCCGCAGATTGATGGTGTGCGCGGTCAGCTGTTCCACCGCGTACATGCCTGGCGTCTGG
>DATFXE010000358.1:0-2745 GCA_035258585.1 Roseiflexaceae bacterium
AAACCTCCCCAATCGGTGGGAGTGTGAGGGCGGCGCAGCCGCCCTCACACTCCCACCGGTAGAGACATGTTCCTGTAAGGAGGAAATGTATGCCTGACACAGTTCGCTTGACGATGGCTCAAGCGCTGATCGCATTCCTCAAGCGCCAGCATGTCGAGCGCGACGGCGAGGAACACCCGTTCTTCGCCGGCTGCTTCGGGATCTTCGGCCACGGCAACATCGCCGGGATGGGCCAGGCGCTCCAGCAGAACCCGGACTTCCGCTATTACCAGTGCCGCAACGAGCAGGCCATGGTCCACACCGCCGTGGCCTACGCCAAGACCAAGAACCGGCTCCAGACCCTGGCCTGCACCTCCTCGATCGGGCCGGGCGCGACAAATATGGTCACCGGCGCGGCGCTGGCGACGATCAACCGGCTGCCGGTTCTGCTGCTGCCCGGCGATATCTTCGCCCGCCGCAATGTCGCGCCGGTGCTCCAGCAGCTTGAGTCGCCCCAGAGCCAGGATATCTCGGTCAATGATTGCTTCAAGCCGGTCAGCCGCTACTGGGATCGGATCAACCGCCCCGACCAGCTATTAACCGCGCTGCCCGAGGCGATGCGCGTGCTGACCAGCCCGACCGAGACTGGCGCGGTCACTCTGGCGCTGCCGCAGGATGTGCAGACCGAGGCGTTCGACTACCCGATCGAGCTGTTCCGCAAGCGCGTCTGGCGTGTACCGCGCAACCGGCCCGACCGAGGCGCTCTCGAACAGGCCGCCGCCTGGATTCGCGCGAGCACGCGGCCGCTGATCGTGGCCGGCGGCGGGGTGATCTACGCTGAGGCGACCGAGGCGCTGCGACGCTTGGTGGAGCAGACGGGCATCCCGGTCGGCGAGACGATGGCCGGCAAGGGCAGCCTGCGCTACGACCACCCGCTCAGCCTGGGCGCGATCGGTGCGACCGGCACCTTCGCCGCCAATCGCCTGGCACACGAAGCCGACCTGGTGATCGGCATCGGCACGCGCTACAGCGACTTCACCACGGCCTCCAAGACCGCGTTCCAGCATCCGGATGTGCGCTTCATCAACCTGAACGTCACCGAGTTCGATGCCGCCAAGCACCTGGCGCTGGGCCTGGTCGGCGACGCGCGGTCGGGCCTGGACGAGTTGGCCGCGCTGCTGGAAGGCTACCATGTCGCGCCCGAGTACCGCAAGCAGGCCGAGCGCCTGCATGCCGACTGGGACGCCGAGGTGTCGCGTATCTATGCCATCCGCAACACGCCACTGCCCAGCCAGGGCGAGCTGATCGGCGCGGTGAACGATCTGGGCGACCCCGAGGGCATTATGGTCTGCGCCGCCGGCAGCCTGCCAGGCGATTTACATAAGCTCTGGCGCGCGCGCCACCCCAAGAACTACCACGTGGAGTACGGCTACAGCTGCATGGGCTATGAGATCGCCGGCGGGCTGGGCATCAAGATGGCTGCGCCCGAACGGGAGGTGTATGTGATGGTCGGCGATGGTTCGTACCTGATGCTGTCGCAAGAGATCGTCACCTCCATCCAGGAGGACCGCAAGCTGATCATCGTCCTGCTCGACAACAGCGGCTTCAAGAGCATCGGCAGCCTCAGCCGCTCGCTCGGCCAGCAGGGCTTTGGCACGCGCTACGCCTACCCGCAGAACGGCGTGCTGCCCGGCGACGACGCCGAGGAGGTCGCGACGCTGCCGGTCGACCTGGCCGCTAACGCCGCCAGCCTCGGCGCGCAGGTGCTGCGCTGCGTGACCTACGACGACTTCGTGGCGGCCCTGCGCGCAGCCCGCGATACCGATCGGACGACGGTGATCTACATCCAGAACGATCGGCTGCTCGGCGTGCCGGGCTATGAGAGCTGGTGGGATGTGCCGGTCGCCGAAGTCAGCGAGAGCGCGACAGTGCGCGAGGCGCGCGCCGAGTGGGAAGAGATGCGAGAGAAGGAACGCTACTTTCTTTAATTGGATTGTCAGTTGTCAGTTATCAGTTGTCGGTGCTGACAACTGATAACTGACAATTACTTCCATACGAGGAGCAGCCATGACAGAAGCAACCCCAACCATCGAGGCGCGCGGCATTTGCAAGTATTTTGGTGCTGTAACAGCGCTGGAGGATGTGAACCTCAGGCTCATGCCGGGCGAGGTGCTCGGCGTCGTCGGCGACAACGGCGCGGGCAAGAGCACGCTGATGAAGGTGCTCTCCGGCCTGCATCCGGCCAGCAAGGGCGATCTGCTGGTGCAAGGGCAGCCAGTGCAGTTTCATAGCCCGCGCGACGCGCGCGACCGCGGGATCGAGATGGTGTACCAGGATCTGGCGCTGGCGGGCAACTTGCGCATCGACGAAAATATCTTTCTTGGCCGCGAGCAGACGCGCAAGTTGTTTGGCTTCCTCCCGCTGGTGAACCACAAGCTCAACGCGCAGCACGCCCAGGAGCATCTCGATAAGCTCCGCATTCATGTTAAGAGCGTCGGCCAGCGGGTCGAAGAGCTGTCGGGCGGCCAGCGCCAGGCCGTGGCGATCGCGCGCGCGACCGCTTTCGACGCCAGCGTCGTGATCATGGACGAGCCGACCGCCGCGCTGGCGATCAAAGAGGTGCGCAAGGTGCTCGACCTGATCAAGGATCTTAAGAACCATGGCATCAGCGTCATCCTGATCAGCCATCGCATGGACGACATCTTCTACGTCTGCGATCGGATCATGGCCTTGTTCCACGGCCGCAACTTCGCCGAAGCGCCGCTG
>DATFXE010000359.1:0-12195 GCA_035258585.1 Roseiflexaceae bacterium
GTCGGCGCGTATGCTGTAGCGGTGGCGACCGTCTGAGCGAAGCGCTCCTGGCGATAGTTGATCGCATAGACGGTCCCCGCGCTGAGCAGAGCAATCACGGCGACGGCGATCACAATATTAATCAGGGCGCGAAGCGGCCCACCGCGCCGTGGCGCGTTCGGGGCAAACAGGCGATCCCAGTCGTCTGGGCGTATTTTGCTCGGCACAGGCGCTCCCGGAATGCAATGCAGCTCGAACGTATCGGGGCGCAGTATACCATACTAGTACAATAGGTATGAGTTCTGAGTTTCTAACTTCTACAACAGCCCATAGTTACTGATCCGTACATAGACACGGAATATTCTTTCTGGGGAGGTCTGGAGGGGCCTTCGGCCCCTCCAGACCTCCCCCGAACCCCCACCAAATATGCCAAATCAATGCACATATGAGTAATGCAAAAAGCCAGTTGTGGGTTGTTGTAGGGGCGAGGTGACCTCGCTCCTACAACAACCCACAACTGACGTTCTACTGGCCTGCCAGTTCACGTACACGGCCGGCTATATCCGGCGCCGTCACCAGCGCTTCGCCGACCAGCACAGCGTCCACGCCCCATTCGCGCACCAGCGCCACGTCCGCTGCGGTCGCGATCCCGCTTTCGCTGATCAGCAGGGGGCGGCCCGCGGCCGGCAGCCGTGCCGCCAGCCGCCTGGTTGTCTCCAGTGTGGTGACAAAGGTGTGCAGATCGCGATTGTTGACTCCAACCAGCGTCGCGCCGAGTGCCAGCGCGCGGTCGAGTTCGGCTTCATCATGTACCTCGACCAGTGCCTGCATGCCCAGGCTGTGCGTCAGCGCCAGCAACTCCGCCAGCGTCGCGTCGTCCAGCGCGGCGACGATCAGCAGCAGCGCGTCGGCGCCATAGGCGCGCGCCTCGTAGACCTGGTAGGGGTCGAGGATGAAGTCCTTGCGCAGCAGCGGAGTTGGGAGTTGGGAGTTGGGAGTTGGCGGCGAAACTCCAACCCCTAACTCCCAACTCCCAACTCCCAGGTTACGGATGCCTTCCAGGTACTTCAAACTGCCCTGAAAGAAGCGCACATCCGTCAGCACGGAGATCGCCGCGGCGCCGTTTTCGATGTAGATGCGCGCGAGCGCCAGCGGGTCGAAGTGTTCAAGCAGCACGCCCTTGGAGGGTGAAGCCTTCTTGACCTCGGCGATCAGCGCGACACGGCCATTTTGGCGCAGTGCCGCGTCGAACGCGCGCGGTGGCGGTGCGGCGGCGATAGTGGCCCGCAGCTGCTCCAGCGGAATCTTGAGCGCCTGGCGCGCAACCTCGGCGCGCTTATGTTCGAGAATCCTCATAAGAAAAGTGCCGGCGTCGGAGACCGTCATGCTAGTCGCCTCATCGGAATATATGCGAAACCTGACGCTATTTTAGCACGAACGACCCGACATCTGGCAGCATGCCAGGTCGAATCGTATCACTGTGCGCCTCCGCGCCTCCGCGTTAGGGTCGTTCTATAGCGTCGCGCGCCAGCGTCGCCCGCACACCTGCCAGCGCCTCAATTGAAGCCAGCAGCGTGACCTCGTCGCCGGGCGCGAGCGTGGTGCTGAGCGACGGCAACACCTGCAGTTGGCCGTCGCGGCGCAGCGAGATAATCAGCGCCTCGTGCCGAACGCGGATATCGTCCACCGTCCGGCCATCCAGCAAGCCGCCTGCGCGCACGAGCATCTGATCGGCCGAGAAGATTCGACCGTCGGCCGAGAAAGCGTGGGTGATATCGCCGAGCACCGCGGCGGCGGCCAGCGCCGGGCCGGCCAGGGCAGAGGTGCTGTAGATGGTGCGGATGCCGAACATATCGGCCAGCTTCTCAGCCAGCACATCGCTGAAGACGCGCAGCACGATATGCACATCCGCGCGCGTGCGGCGCGCGGCCAGGCCGATCTGCAAATTCAGCAGATCATCCGAGGTCAGCGCGGCCACGCTATAGGCGCGCTCGATCCCGGCCGCGCGCAGCATCGCGGGCTCGCGCGCGTCGCCGATGATCGTCGTCACGCCCTCGAGCTGGCTGATCCGGTGCAGAAAATCCGGCCGGCCGTCGCTCAGGCGCACCACCACAATCCGCGGCCGCGGGCTCAGCTGGTGCAGCTGTTGAATCACACGGTAGGCAACTTTGCCCAGCCCGCAGATGATCACGGTATCGTACTGCTCGGTCGGGTGCTCCAGCCGCCGCGGCATGAGCATGCTCAGTTTGCTGCCGCGGATATTCTTCAGCCGCAGCGACTCGAGCGCGGATAGCGAGCCAAGCAGCGTCACATCGTCGCCGCTGCTGAGCTGGCGCATCAGGTCTATCCCGCCGCTGCCGACTGCCGATCCAGGGTTGGCCGCCGCCCGGCGGATGTGCCTTCCAGTCGAGTCGTAGTGGCTCAGCACGCGAATGCCATGCTGCTCCTCGATCGCGCGTACAAAGCCCGCGATCTGGCTATCGGGCTGGACACTCAGGCGGGTGATGCCGAGCAGCTGATCGCCCAGCGGCAGGACATAGTCAATCTCGCGGCTGACCGACGCGGCGACATAGGTGGGCGCCGCCAGCGCAGAGGCGCTGAAGGCCGAGTTCGCGCCGAAGCCGCGCTCCAGGTTCTGATCGAGCTCCTCGCCGAAGACTCGCAGAATCACGCGCAGCTCCGGCCGCGCGCTGCGGGCCGTCAGCGCGATCTCGATATTCGTCAGATCGTCGTTGACCGTGGCGACAACCGCATGCGCGCGTGCCATACCAGCCTGGCGCAGCGTCGTCAGCTCGCGCGCATCGCCCTTGATAACTGGCACCTTGAGGTTAAGCGCGCGCTCCACAAACTCGCTTCCCCAGTCGCGCTCGATCACCACCGGCTGGTAGCCACACTCAATCAGCTGGATCACCACCCGCAGGCTGACCCGGCCCAGCCCGCAGACGATCACATGGTCGCGATAGGTCGCCGCCAGCGACACCTGCCACGCCTCGCGACGGCTGCCCTTGTCCAGCACCAGGCGGCCGAAGTTCAGCACGCTCTGAAAGATCAGCACCAGGCCCAGCAGCGGGATCAGGAAGAACAGCAGCTTGCCAAGCAGGCTAGAGGGAAGATCGAGGCTGCTCTGGAGCGTCAGCAGCTTCAGAGTCTCATACAGTGCGACGGCTAAGCCCTTCTGCTCGTAGGCGACCAGGTAGAGCGTGCCGGTCAGCACCACAATCACAAACCCAACCAGTACAATCCACGACTCGCGCAGCAGCAGTACGAAATCGTAGAAGTTGGCGCGAATGAGCCGCCAGAGCGGGTAGCGCCGCCGGTTGATCGCCCGGGAATGTGGCTGTTGAGTGGCGGATCGGGCCATACGCACCGCGTCTTCTGCTTGGGACATGATCTATTGTACCATCAATGCGTTATAACCAATACTGCTCGACCGAAAGACGTTGCCGGTTGCGCCGACCAAGGACGAAGGACCAAGGACCAACACGCCCTTTGTCCTTCGTCATTGGTCTTTGGTCTAAGGCATGTTTCAAACGTACTTTACACTTTGGGTGGGGGTTTGGGGGCGACGCCGGGTACCCTCTGGGTGTGGGCACGAGGCCGCCCCCAAACCCCCACCGTTGGGGAGGTGTGGAGGGGCCCGGGTACCCTCTGGGTGCCCCCTCCACACCTCCCCAACTGTCAAGCTGATTGTGTTCGAATCGAACCATGCCTAAGCCCTCAGTCGCAGATCTTACCCTTGGCGTTCTTCGCGCTCTTGGCGGTTTGTATCTTCCACAAGTGGTAGGTCACGCAGGCGCGGCAGCGGCGAACAGAGTATCCACACACAGCCGAGCAGTGAGCCGAGCGCGGCCACCGCCACCGTCGAACGCAGGCCGATCTGCTCGGCCAGCACACCGCCGAACAGCAAGCCCAACGTCCCGATGCCTTCGCCCAGGACGTTCATGCTGCCGTTCACCCGGCCCAGCCTGCTATCCGGCGTGATCGTCTGGCGCAGGCTGGTCTCGTCGATCGCCGCGATCGTGCTGGCCCCATCGCCGATCAGCTGCGACGCCATCATCAGCGGCACGGCGATCGCCAGACTCCCGCCGGCCAGCCAGATTAGCAGCGACGTGATCGAACTGATCAGCAGACCGCCAACGATCGTCGGCCCCAGACCGAAACGCCGCGTGGCCGGCCGCACCAGTAGCGCGCCAACTAGCGCGCCGAGCCCGCCGAATGCCACCGTGATTCCCAGCGTGGCTGTGCCCATACCCACGACATGGATCGCGTACAGACCATAGATCGCGCCGAAGAACCAGCCGAAGAAGTTCTGGATCGCCGACGTGCCGGCCATCGCGCGCAGGAGCGGGTCATCCCAGATCGCCCGCAGGCCGGTGGCCAGGTCGTGCACGACATGCTCGTGCTGCTCGAGCGGGGCGGGCGGCGGCTCCTGGGCGCGGATGCGCCCGAGCATAAACACCGAGAAGACGAACGAGAGCGCGTCGAGCAGCAGCGCGATCGGCCCGCTCGCAAGCTGCACCAGCACGCCGCCAAGCGGCGGCCCGGCGATCTCGGCGAGAGAGTCGCTGAGCCCCAGCTTGCTGTTGCCCTCAAGCAGGTGCTCGCGCCGGATTAGGCCCGGCAGAGAAGCCTGGTAGGCCACATTGAAAAACACCGTCAGCACGCCTACCAGCGCCGCCACCAAATAGAGCTGCTCGATCCGCAGCCAGCCGAGCACGTAGGCGATCGGAACCGACAGCAGCAGCAGCGCGCGCCCAATATCGGACGCGATCATGAGCGGCCGCCGGCGCACGCGATCGACCCACACGCCCGCGAACAAGCCCAGCAGCAGCAGCGGCGCGGCGCCGGCGGCCCCGAGCAGCCCCATCTGCACCGGCGTCGCGCCAAGCACCAGAATCGCAGTGTATGGCAGCGCCTCGCGCGTGATCGTCGATCCAAGCTGCGAGATCGTCTGGCCGGCCCACAGCCGCATAAAATCGTGGTGACTCCACAGGCCGCCGAAGCGCGGCCGCGCGGCCGCGCCAAGCAGCGAACGCAACCCTAGCTTCGTGGGTTGGGTGTCTCCAGAAAATGATTCCATTGCGTTATATTCCTTTCAGATAGGAATCAAAAAGGCCACGGGCGAACCCACGGCCAGCGCAAACGCGACGGCCACAGGGCATATACACACCTGTGGCCATCTGCTTGAGATCGATCCGGCGATCGGAAAGGCGTTTGCGCCACTACAAGGCGATCGAGAAAACGATCACCTGAGCTGCAAAGAAGGCCTTAGCCTACGCGGAATCGGTTATGGAAGCGAGTATATCGCTCGCGGTCACCAGGCGCGCGTTGACGCGACAGCAGTCGTGCTGCCGCTGATGTTGGCGCCGGTGATCATGAAGAGCTTGGCCATACGGGCTACGTCCCCTTCCTGACTGCGAGCGATCATCCGATCGGGCATAGTCTAGCACGCCGGCACGGGCGCTCGAACCGGACTTAGGACTGATATTTTTTTAGACCGTGGCGATCGGGTAAACATCGTCTCCTTTACACGAGTTACGCGGTCGTCCATTGCGGGGAGGTTTGGAGGGGCACCCAGAGGGTACCCGGCCCTCCTTGAAGCTTTTTTCTGGCGAACGTTGGCGGCAGAGCCGCCAACGTTCGCCAGAAAAAGAAGATCTTGGGGAGGCAGAGCCTCCCCAAACCCCACCACCGCGTAAGTCCTGTCCTTTACACCTGTTGAGAGATCACGTACCATACACGCCTAGTGGCTCGCCACAGTGTTTCTGCTGGGTGGGGGTTGCAGGAGGCGCGGCCCAGAGAGAACCCGGCCGCCCTCTGCAAAATCGGTGTGGTTGACCACACGTGCATTTCCAAGCAAGGAGGCAAGCTATGTTCGTCCTGTCGGTCTCGATCCAGGTCAAGCCCGAGCACGTCGAGGAGTTCATACCGGCGATGCTGGCGAATGCGCACGGTTCGCGCACCGAGCCTGGGAACCTGCGCTACGATGTGCTGCGCGACGAAGATGACCCGAACCACTTCTTGCTGTACGAAGTCTATCGCGACGCCGACGCGCTGGCGGCGCACCGCGAGACGCCGCACTTCCAGACGTGGCTCGCAACCGTCGAGCCATGGATGACCGAGCCGCGCAGACGTGTGCGCGCGCAACCGCTCTTTTATGGGGATGGAGAAATCTACGGCGGAGCAGATTTCTAACCGCTAAGACAAGGTTCTTGCGAACTTTACACTTTTGGGTGGGGGTTTGGGGAGGTGCGGAGGGGGCACCCAGAGGGTACCCGGGCCCCTCCGCACCTCCCCAACTGTAAAGCTGATCGCTGCCAGGCGAAACCTTGTCTAATACTCAGAACAACCCTCCGCCCTGGCTGCCCTTGCCCTTACCCTTGCGCGTCTTGCGCTGGCGCTCGCGCTCGCGTTCTTTTTTGAAAATTGCATCGTAATCGATCTCGGGCATGCCCGGCAGCTTGTGCTGCCGTGAGATGTATGCTTCCGAGGCGGATGCCAAGTCCTGGTTGGTCAGAGTTTTGAGCGCGGGGAAATCGTGGGGCATCCCCTCGATGACCAGCTGGAAGATCTGCTCGGGCTGGCTCAAATCGCGTAGCTGATGCTCGCCGAGATCATAGATCGCCACATCGGGCGGCAGCTGGTCGCGCACCAACTCCTCAGTGGCCCGGCCGATCAGCGTCTGGCCGCCATGGCCGGCCGCCAGTAGCCGAGCGACACGGTTGAGCGGCGGTCCCAAGTAACCATCCTCGCGCAGATCGACCGTGCTCGAATGCAGCGCCATTCGCACGCGCATCATCCCGATCGCTCCCCATGGTTCGGTATACAGCGCTCGCTGCGCCGCCAGAGCCGCGCTGACCGCCGGCAGTGCAGCGCCAAACGCCGCGAAAAAAGCATCCCCGACCGTGCGAAAGACGACGCCCTCCTGATCGGCGATTGCCTGATGCAAGATGCTATCGTGCCGCCCAAGCGCGGCTGGCATCTCGTCCGGGTAGCGTTCCCACAGGCGCGTGCTGCCCTCGATATCGGTAAATAGGAATGTGACCATGCCGGTCGGCAGATCGGACACTTGAATCCTCCGATAAGAAGAACCAAGACCGAGAACCAGGAACCTCCGGCATTGAAAACTTCTCCGGTTCTTGGTTCTCGATTCTCGGTTCTAGATGTCAGACCGCATGCACCGCCACCAGCGTCACGTCGTCGGCCTGGGGCGCAGGGCCGCGGTGAGCGGTGACGGCCTCCAGCAGGCGATCGCAGACCACCTGCGCGCTGGCGCCCGATGCCTGGCGCGCCGTCGCATACACGCGCTCGGTCTCAAAGAAGCTACCATTGGAGTCGACCGCCTCAGTGACGCCGTCGGTGTAGAGCAGCAGCACCCCACCTCTCGGGATGACGACAGTCTGAAGATCCAGCTCCGGCCGCGGCAGGATGCCGAGCGGCTGCCCGAGCCCAAGCTCCGGCACAATCATTTCGCCGCCTGGGCCGACCACCAGCGGCAACTCGTGGCCCGCGCGCACATACGTGAACCCGCGCGTTCGCCGGTGCAATACGCCATAGAGCATGGTCACGAATGTGCGCGAGTCGTTCATGTCGAGCAGGTGACGGTTGACGCTGCGCAGCACGTCGCTGGGCGAGTTATCGCGGCTGGCCTCGGCACGCAACAGGCTACGGGTGAGCGCCATCAGCAGCGCCGCCGGCAAGCTCTTGCCGCATACATCCGCGATCACAATCCCCAACCGATCATCGTCCAGCGGGATAAAATCATAGAAGTCGCCGCTGACCACGCGCGCCGGCACCATGGACGCGCTGAAGTCGAAGCCAGCCATAACAGGCAGGCTGCGCGGCAGCATATGCTCCTGAAGACTACGCGCCACATCCAGCTCGCGCGCCAGCGTCTCCTGCTCGATGATCTGGGCTTGAGCAGCCTGCAGATCCAGGTAGGCCCGGGTCAGCTGGCGATTCTTCTCTTGCAAATCGCGGATCGTCGCGTTGTTGGCATCGCGCAGGCGCGTGCTGAGCACCCGCACCATCACGTATGCCAGCTCGGGATGCCGGTGCATCAGCGCGTCGAACTCGGCGTGCTGCATCTCTAGCAAGCGCGTCTGACCGCGTGTTCGAACGCTGGCGGTGCGGACATTGTCGCGGTTCAGCATGCTCATCTCGCCGACGAACTCACCGCTGCCGCGCGCGTCGAGCATCAGCTCGCTGGCAGTTCCCATCGCCTTGATAATCTCCAGCTCACCTTCGAGCACAATATAGAAGCGATCGCCATACTGGCCCTCACGAAACAGCAGTGTGCCAGAGGGATAGGTTACCTGGTGCAGTGTGGCGGCCAGATAGGCACGCTCCTCGGCCGGCAGCTCCGCGAACAGTGGCACCTGACCGATGAGTGGCTCATTCAGCGTCATTGCGGCAGACCATTCATTTGTTTCGGCACAAGCTCGCGCGCCGCCAAAGCTATTCAACTCTCGAACTGCTCTGTTCCATTATAGCACCGCCACCAAAACCGAACGCAATTTCAGAGCCAGCGAACCGCACATTCGTGCGTGGCCCTGTTTTGTTTGCCATGGGCGTATCTTCCATGCTGATTCCGGCGTTAGATTCATCACCCCGTATAGTAAGGATCGGCCAGGTTCGCCGTGTGACACGTGATTGTTGCGAACGCGATGACCCTTCCTACTGATATTCTGCTGATCGAAGACGAGCCTGGCGTCATGGACTTTATGCTGCGCGTGCTCCGGCGCGCCGGCTACAGCGTCCGCACGGCTGAGGATGGCGCCGCTGCACTGACAGCGCTGGAACAATACCTGCCCGCGCTGGCGATCCTCGACCTGGTATTGCCCGGCATCAGCGGCTTCGCGGTGCTGGCCCATATCCACCAGCACTACCCAACCCTGCCCGTGATTGTGATCACCGCCAATCCCCAGGCGATCGCGCACCCGGCTGCCCAAATCGTGCGTCATTATCTGATCAAGCCATTCCACGTCGAAGAGCTTTTGGATACCGTCGCTCGCGCCCACATGCACGCCCAGACACGCTAAGGGACTCAGAAATTTCAAAACATCCCAGGGTGGGGTTCGGGGGCGGGCTGCGCCCGCCCCCGAACCCCACCCTGGGGAGGTGTGGAGGGGCCCGGGTACCCTCTGGGTGCCCCCTCCACACCTCCCCAGGGATGATTTAGATTTTCCAGATCCCTTCATCCTTGGTGTCTTGGCGTCTTGGTGGTTAATGCAGAGGCTTTAGGGGCACAGCGATGAAAATACTGGCCGTTGACGACGATATGGAGCTGCTGGGGTTGATCGGCTTCGCGCTGCGGCAGGCCGGCCACCTGGTGATCGAAGCATCTGACGGCGGGGCTGCGCTGGCGGCCTTCGAGCGCGAGCAGCCCGACCTGGTGATCCTGGATGTGAACCTGCCCGTGCTGAGCGGCTTCGAGGTCTGCCGGCGCATTCGCGAGGAGGCCAGCACGCCGATCATGCTGCTGACGGTTCGCAACAGCGAGGAGGATCAGGTCCAGGGCCTGGATGGCGGCGCCGACGACTACCTGACCAAGCCGTTCAGCCCGCGCACGTTGCTGGCGCGCGTCCGGGCGCTGCTGCGCCGCCCTTCTCTGCGCGAGGACTCGGCCGAGCTCGATCGACCAGCGGCGCTGGCCGCGGGCGATCTCACGCTGGATGTCGAGCGCCAGGCGGTCAGCGTGCGCGGCGAGCCGCCCATCCGCCTGACCAGTCTGGAGTTCCGGCTGCTCCAGTATCTGCTGGCCAATGCCGGCCACACCATCCCAGCCGACCGGCTGACCACCCACGTCTGGGGCTACCGCGGTCTGGGCGACAAGCAGCTGCTCAAGCAGCTGGTCCACCGCCTGCGCCAGAAGGTCGAGCGCAACCCGGCCGAGCCGCACTATGTTGTGACGGTAGCCGGGATCGGGTACACGCTCCAGCCATCCGGGTGACGAGTGACGGGTGATGGGGTGGCAACAGACAACAGACAACTGACAGCTGACAAGTATGCACCTGTAACCAAACCAGCGCCTTCTGCGTATCACATAGTACCGCGGGTCGGTACCATATCAAGACATTGTAGCCCACATACGCACGGAGGAATTATGTTCAGCAAGCTTTCCAACAGCTGGGAACTGGTCAAGGCCAGCGCGGCGGTGCTGCGCTCGGACAAGGAGCTGGTGGTATTCCCGATCGTCTCAGCGGTCGGCAGCCTGATCGTCCTGGCGACCTTCGCCATCCCGATGTTCCTGGCCGGGGTGTTCGACCAGATGTCCGTGGACGGCAAAGGCTTTCAGCCGCTGGGAATGCTGATCGCCTTCTTGTTCTACCTGGTCCAGTACAGTGTGATCTTCTTCTGCAACACAGCCCTGGTCGGCGCAGCGCTGATCCGGCTGCGCGGCGGCGACCCCACCGTCGCAGACGGCTTTCGGATCGCCTCGCAGCGGCTAGGGCCGATCCTCGGCTACGCGCTGATCTCGGCCACCGTCGGCATGATTTTGCGGGCGATCTCCGAGCGGGCCGGCCTGATCGGGCGGATCGTGATCTCGCTGATCGGCTTCGCCTGGACCGTCGCGACCTACCTGGTAGTGCCGGTGCTGGCGGCCGAGGAGATCGGACCACTCGACGCGGTCAAGCGCAGCGCACAGCTGCTGAAGCGCACCTGGGGCGAGCAACTCGTCGGCAACGCCGGGGTCAACGCAGTGTTTGGCCTGATGTTGTTTGGGATCTTTCTCGTCGGCGTGCCGTTGATCGTCTTGGCGGCGCTGAGCAATTCGGTGGCCCTGATGGTCGTGGTAATCGCGCTGCTGGTGCTGGCGGCGCTGGCGCTGGGGGTGATCAGCTCGACCCTGAGCGGGATCTACAGCGCGGCGGTCTATCGCTACGCGGCCGAGGGTGAGATCGGCGGCGAATTTAGCGCCAAGATGGTGCAGAGCGCGTTCCGGCCGAAGAACTAGCGCCTCTGACGAAGGACGAAGGACGAAGGACGAAAGCAGCATCCTTCGTCCTTCGACGCTAGCATCCCGAATCCTCGATCAGCTCCAGCACGTTCCCATCTGGATCCTCAAGGAACGCCACCCGCACATTCTCGTAGTTTGCCGGCGCGGCCAGCGCTCGTACGCCCTTTTCGACAAGCTCGCGAAATGCAACGTCGACGCTATCGACCTGGAGCGCCAGGTGATTGATCCCGACGCCCTGATCGAGCATGCGCGGCCGGGTGCCGTCGTCGGGCGCGTCCTGGCGCGTCAGCTCGATCCACAGCCCACCGGCGTCGACAAAGACGATGCCCGCGCTATCCCAGCGCCGCACCACGGGAAAGCCCATCGTCAGCGTGTAGAAGGCCTCCAGCCGCGCGAGATCGTGGGTGTAGATCGCGATGTGGTGTGCATTCATCGTTAGCACGTTTGCACGTTGAAACGTTCGAACAGCCTGCCCTGAGCCTGACGAAGGGTTCAAACGTTCTAACGCGGTCACGGCAAGATCAGGTGCAGATCCCCGAACTCGTGCCACAGATAGCCCTGGCGCAGCGCCTCGGCGTACGACACGCGCAGGTGGCCGATGCCGGCCAGCGCTTCGAGCATGGCCAGGTGCGAGGCGCGCGGCTCGTGCAGGCCGGTCAGCAGCCCGTCCACGGCGAGTATGCCGCGCTCAGGCGTGATCACCAGGCGCGTCCAGCCCTCGCCGGGGTGCGCGGTCCCGGTCGGGTCAGTCACGCTTTCCAACGCGCGCACTGTCGTCGTACCCACTGCGATCACGCGCTTGTGGGCGGCGCGGGCGGCGTTGACCAGGCGCACCGTTTCCAGCGGCACGCGGTAGAACTCCTCGTACGGCGGCTCGTGGTCCTCCAGGCTGGCCACGCCCGTATGTAGGAGCAGCGGGGCGAACTGCACACCGCGCGCAACAAGCTGCGTGATCAGCTCGGGCGTGAACGCGCGGCCGGCCGAGGGCATCTCGGCGCTGCCCTGTTCAGTCGCATAGACCGTCTGGTAGTAGCTGGAGGGCCAGCCCTGCCGGACGTAGCCGTAGCGGATCGGAAAGCCATAGCGCTCCAGGTAGGTCTCGACGCGCTCGCCGAGATTGAGCGTGGCGACCCACAGCCGCACCCGGCCGCCAGCCGAAGGCGTGTCGCCAGCCCGGTATGGCGCGTGCAGCGTCGCGCCGGCGCCGCCGGGCAGGCTGAGCGTCTCGCCCGCGACCGCATGCGGGAAGGGCGCGC
>DATFXE010000360.1:0-6492 GCA_035258585.1 Roseiflexaceae bacterium
ATCTTCTTTTTTGTGGCTCACTACGGCGACACCCAGAGGGTACCCGGCCGCCGTAGTGAGCCACAAAAAAGCTGCTTGGAGGGCTTGCAGCCCTCGGGTACCCTCTGGGTGACCTCCGCGCAATGCACGACCGCGTAAGTCGTGTCATTGACAAATAAAGCGCAACCCGCACGTTTGGATTATACTACCTCTGCACACGCCATGAAACCACCGGCGCCGATCGACGGCGCTCCCGCATTGACGAGGCTGCCATGCCCGAGCTATTCCAACTGCTCACTGTCGAACAGGCCAACGTGCGGCTGGCCGCATACCTGGCACCGCTCGGCCGCGTCGAGCATGTCGGGCTGCTCGACGCGCTCGACCGGGTGACGGCCGCAGAGCTCCACGCGCCATCCGACCTGCCATCCTTCGCACGCTCGACGATGGATGGCTTCGCCGTGCGCGCCGCCGACACCTATGGCGCCAGCGAAGGGCTGCCGGCCTATCTGCTGATCGCCGGCGAGGTGCCGATGGGCCGCGCGACCGACCTCCAGCTGCGGCCGGGCCAGGCGGCGCGTATCCACACAGGTGGAATGCTGCCGGCCGGTGCCGACGCGGTGGTAATGGTCGAGCAGACCCAACCGCTGGGCGAGCGTGAGGTCGAAGTGCTGCGGCCCGTCGCGCTAGGCGAGAATGTCATCCCAATCGGCGACGACGTGCGCGCCGGCCAGCTGCTGTTCGGGGCCGGCCAGCGCCTGCGCCCGCAAGATCTGGGTGGCCTGGCCGGGGTCGGGATCGCCAGCGTGCCGGTGATTGCGCGGCCGCGCGTGGCCATTCTCGCGAGTGGGGACGAGGTGGTGCCGGCCGAGCGTGACGCGGCGCCCGGCCAGGTGCGCGACATCAACAGCTATACGATTGCGGCGCAGACAAGGCGGGCCGGCGGCGCGCCGATTCTGTGCGGTATCGCGCCGGACGACGACGCGGCGCTGCGCCAAATGGCATCCGCCGCGCTTGCCCAGGCCGACGTGCTGATCATCTCCGCCGGCAGTTCAGTCAGCACGCGCGACATGACCGCGCGTGTGATCGGCGAGCTGGGCCAGCCGGGCGTGCTCGTCCATGGCGTGGCCATGCACCCCGGCAAGCCGACGATTCTGGCGGTGGCCGGCGGAAAGCCGGTGTTCGGCCTGCCCGGCAACCCGGTTTCTAGCATGGTCGCGTTCGATCTATTCGTCCGGCCGGCGCTGCTGCGCATGCTGGGGGTTCTAGCCACAGAGAATACAGAGAACACAGAGAAAAAAGATACCGAACAAGCCCAATCCTCTACCTTCTCTGTGGGCTCTGTGCGCTCTCTGGCTACCGTTCGGGCGCGGCTGGCGCGCAACGTCGCCTCACATGCCGGAAGTGAAGATTTCGTGCCGGTACAGCTGGCCGAGCGCGACGGCGAGATTTGGGCTGAGCCGGTGTTCGGCAAATCGAACCTGATCTTCACTCTGGCCCGCGCCGACGGCATGCTGAGCGTGCCATTGGACAAGGCCGGCCTATACGCTGGCGATGAGGTAATGGTGCGACTCTTCTGAATTGTAAATTGTAGATTGCAAATTGCATAGTGAGCGTTGTGCAATTTGCCATCTGAAGTCAGGAGCAAGATGATGTGTGACACATGGATTGCGCTGGGCGGCGCGACGTCAACACAGCAGATCATCTTTGGAAAAAACAGCGATCGCCCGATCTTCGACTGCCAGCCATTAATGCTTTACCCCAGGAAAGACTGGGCGCGGGGGAGCACGATTCAGCTCGAGTACCTTGAGCTGCCACAAGTTGAGACAACCTATGCGACGCTTGGCTCAGGCCCGTATTGGTGCTGGGGCTATGAAGAGGGCATCAATGAATATGGCGTTGTGATCGGCAACGAAGCGATTTTCACAAAGACATTTAGGGCCACCGCCGAATCATATCGTCAGGGGCGCGGCCCTGAGTTGGGGCTGCTCGGCATGGACCTCATCCGTCTGGCGCTGGAACGCTGCCGAAGCGCCAGGCAGGCAGTTGAGCTGATCGGCGATCTGGTCGAACAGTATGGGCAGTTCGGCTCGGGTCTCCCCGGTAGCGACCATGCGCGCGGCGGGTACGACAATTCGTTCCTGATTGCCGACCCAACCGAGGCGTGGGTGCTTGAGGCAATTGGAACACGCTGGGCTGCCAGGCGAATCGCTCAGACATACGCCGCGATCTCGAACCAGCCAAGTATTCGCACCACATGGGATCTGGGAAGCCCCGATCTCGAGGGACACGCGGTCGAACAGGGGTGGTGGCCGGAAGATACATCGGCAGCCTTTGATTTCGCCCGCGCATATATCGATGAGAACGTCGCGCGGCAGCTCTCGCATATTCGAGCGATGCGATCGCGGCAGCTGCTGGCCGAGCAGAATGAGCACATTACCGTCCAGTGGATGATGCGCATAGCCCGCGACCATTACGAGGATACATTTCTGCACGGGCCGTATTTCGACGCCGCGGACCCCGACTTTCTTTCGCTGTGTATGCATGTCTCGCCGGCAAAGTTTACCTGGGGCAATACGGCCAGCTCGTGCGTCGCCGCCTTGCCGCTCAGCCGCGAGGATCTGCCGATCTTCTGGTGGACACCCGGCCCGCCCTGTAATGGCTGCTATGTGCCATTTTTCGTCCACGGCGGCGCGCTGCCTGAAATCGTATCCAGCGCCGGAACGTTCGGCAAGCGCGTCGCACCGCCGGATCGGGCGCGCGAAGACGAATTCTCGCCCGATTCCTACTGGTGGCTGTTTCGCGAACTGATGGATCAGGTGAAAGGTGACCCGATAAGGAGTCTGCCAGCGTACTATACATCTCGCAACCGAATGGTGCGCGAGCGCTTCGATGCGCTTGAGCGAACATTTGCAGCCGAGGTTCCGGCTGTCGTCCGCAAGGCTGCCGCCTTGATCGAGAGCGACCGGTTGGCGGCCGCCGATATACTGGATGCGTTCACCGGCAAGTGCCTGCAAACGACCGTGTCGGCGCTTCAAGATCTACTCGCAATACTGGACAGCCAAGGATGACTATGCGACGTCGCTACTATCTCGAAGATCTGGCGCTCGACGAGGCCTGGCGACGCTTCGAGCAGGCGCTGGAGCGTGCGGGCGGGGTGCGCGCGCTGCCGGCCGAGCGCGTTGTCTTGGCCGAGGCGCACGGCAGAATCACCGCCGCGCCGATCTGGGCCAGGCTCTCGTCGCCGCACTACCACGCGGCGGCCATGGACGGCGTGGCGGTGCGCGCGGCCGACACCTTCGGCGCCAGCGAGACCAGCCCGCGCCGCCTGTCGCTCGCCGGCCAGGCGACCTGGGTCGACACCGGCGACCCGCTTCCGCCCGACGCCGACGCCGTGATCATGGCCGAGCATGTGCAGGCGATCGACCAGGACACGATCGAGATCCTGGCGGCGGTGGCGCCCTGGCAGTACGTGCGGCCACTCGGCGAGGATATCGTGGCGACCGAGCTCGTGCTGCCGGAAGACCACCGCCTGCGGCCGGTCGATCTCGGCGCGCTCGCGGCCGCCGGCCACGTCGATGTGGCGGTGCGCCGCCGCCCGCGTGTGGCAATCATTCCGACCGGGACGGAGCTGATCTCTCTGGAGACTGGAGACTGGAGACTGGAGACTAGCGAGCCTCTAGCCTCCAGCCTCCAGCCTCCAGCCTCACCAAAACCGGGCGCGATCATCGAATTCAACTCGCTCATCCTGGCCGGGCAGGTGGCCGAGTGGGGCGGCGTGGCCGAGCGCCACGCGCCGGTGCCGGATCGGCGCGAGGAGCTGCGCGCAGCGGTCGAGCGTGCGCTGGCGGAGTGCGACCTGGTGGTGGTGAACGCCGGATCGTCGGCCGGATCCGAGGACTATACTGCGGCTGTGCTGGCCGAGTTGGGTGAGGTCGCGGTCCACGGCGTCGCCATCCGGCCCGGCCACCCGGCCATCCTGGCGGTGGCGTCCGGTAAGCCGGCGCTGGGCCTGCCGGGCTACCCGGTCTCGACCACGCTGACGGCCGAGTTGTTCTTGCGGCCGTTGGTCTACCGTCTGCAAGGCCAGATCCCGCCGCGCCGCCCGACAGTCGCGGCCACGATCAGCCGTAAGATACACTCGCCCGCTGGCGAAGATGAGTTCGTACGGGTGACGCTGGGCCAGGTCGGTCAGCGCATGGTGGCGGCGCCACTGGCGCGCGGGGCGGGCGTGGTGATGTCGCTGGTGCGCGCCGATGGTCTGCTGCGCATCCCGCGCTTCTCCGAGGGCGTCCACGCCGGCGCCGAGGTCAGCATCGAGCTGCTGCGCGACCCAGCCGAGCTGGAGGGGACGATCGTCGCGATCGGCAGCCACGATCTGGCGCTCGACCTACTCACGAGCGAGCTGCGGCGCTTCGCACCCGGCGCGCGGCTGGTTTCGGCCAACGCCGGCAGCCTGGGCGGCCTGCTGGCGCTCAAGCGCGGCGACGCGCATCTGGCCGGCACGCATCTGCTGGACGAAGCGACGGGCGAGTATAACCGGCCGTTCCTGGCGCGGCTGCTGCCGGACGAAGACGTGCTGCTTGTCCACCTGGCTGAGCGCGAGCAGGGGCTGATCGTCGCCCCCGGCAACCCCGAGCGCATCCGCGATCTGGCCGACCTGGCGCGGCCGGGCGTGCGCTTCGTCAACCGCCAGAAGGGCGCCGGCACGCGCGTGCTGCTGGATTATCACCTGAAGCAGCGCGGCATCGCGGCCGAGCAGATCGCCGGCTACGAGCGCGAGGAATTCACCCACATGGCCGTCGCGGCCGCGGTGCTGAGTGGCAGCGCCAATGCGGGCATGGGCATCCTGGCCGCCGCTCGCGCGCTGGGACTTGACTTCATCCCGCTGTTCAAAGAGCGATATGATCTCGCGATACCACGGCAGCATTGGCAAAGCCCGCTGCTCGAACCGCTCCGGCTTGCCCTGGCTAGCCCTGAGTATCACCGAGCGGTCGAGGCATTGGGTGGCTATGATGTGCAGCGGATGGGCGAGATCATGTGAGAAGACTTAGCTGGGAGAACCTCAATGAATCAGTACGACTACGACCTGATCGTGATCGGCTCGGGCCCGGCCGGGCAGCGCGCCGCAATTCAGGCCGCCAAGCTCGACAAGCGCGTGGCGATCGTCGAGCGCAAAACAGTGGTCGGCGGCGTGTGCATCACTACCGGCACCATCCCAAGCAAGACCCTGCGCGAGGCTGTTCTGCACCTCTCCGGCTACCGCGAGCGCGGGCTCTACGGCGCATCCTACACCGTCAAGCAGAACATCACGATGGGCGACCTGCTGTTTCGAACCGATCATGTGATCGGCCACGAGATCGACGTCACGCGCCACCAGCTATTGCGCAACCGTGTCGACCTGTTCGCCGCCGAGGCGTCCTTCGTCGACCCGCACACGATCCGTTTGAGCGATGTGATCGGCCACGGCCAGCGCGACGTCACCACCGCCTATGTGGTGATCGCCACAGGTACTACCGCCACTAAAGACGCGCATATCCCTTTCGACGGGCAGCGAATTTTCATAAGCGACGACATTCTTCGGTTGGAGCATCTGCCACGCACGATAGCCGTGATCGGCGCTGGCGTGATCGGGTGTGAGTACGCCAGTATCTTCGCCGCGCTCGGCGTGCGAGTCACCCTGATCGACAAACGCCCACGGCTGCTCTCGTTTGTGGATGCCGAGATAATGGAGACGCTGGCCTACCACCTGCGCCAGAACCGCGTCACACTGCGGCTAGGCGAGGAGGTCAGCGGCATCGAGCCGATCGTGGACGAGCACGGCCCGCGGGTGAAAATTCAGCTAGCAAGCGGCAAACAGATCGTTTCCGAGCAAGCCCTCTACAGCATCGGGCGCACCGGCGCCACGCAGGAGCTGAATCTGCCCGCCGCCGGCCTGGCGCCCGACCCGCGCGGCAGGCTGAATGTCAACGCCAGCTACCAGACGAGCGTGCCGCACATCTACGCCGTGGGCGACCTGATCGGTTTCCCCAGCCTGGCCTCGACCTCGATGGAGCAGGGCCGGCTGGCGGCCTGCCACGCCTTCGGCGTTCCGGCGACCAGTGTCCCCGAACTATTTCCCTACGGCATCTACACCATCCCGGAGATCTCGACCGTCGGGCGAACCGAGGAAGAGCTGACCGAGCAGGGCATCGCGTATGAGGTGGGCAAGGCGCAGTATCGCGAGATCGCGCGCGGCCAGATTATCGGGGACAGCACTGGCTTGCTGAAGCTGATCTTCCACCTCGACACCCATGCGCTCTTGGGCGTCCATATCATCGGCGAGGGCGCCAGCGAGCTAGTCCACATCGGCCAGGCCGTCCTGGCGTTCGGCGGCCCGGTCGATCACTTCGTCAATACGGTCTTCAATTACCCGACCCTGGCCGAGTGCTACAAGACCGCCGCGTTCGATGGGATCAACCGGCTGGGGACATAAAGGAGCTGCCGTTGCGAATCACCGATGTCGCGCTGTTCCAG
>DATFXE010000361.1:0-6591 GCA_035258585.1 Roseiflexaceae bacterium
TCTGGTGCGGCAAGCGTTCGAGCAGGCATTTGCGCGCAACGGCTGGACGATTGTCGAAGCCAAATACGATGCCGAAGACCAGGAATGGGACTACACCGTCGTCAAGGGGCTGCGGCAGGTGAAGGTGGACGTGGAGGCCCAGGAGCCGGACGAAGGCACTGGGACCGAAATCACGATCGAAGCGTAGTCATTCCGCCCGGCATGATGCGATGAAGCTCGAAGGAACAACAGCGCGGTGCGCCCAAGCTTGGGCGCACCGCGCTATTTACATCCCGCTCATTCCTCTGCTAAGATTCGCTGTGGCGATCCCACAACTCAGCCGTCACCCATCACCCCCGCCGGTTCGACCGGCTCCTCTTCCCGTCTGAACTGGCTCATGTATAGCTCGTAGTAGGCGCCCTTGTGCGCTAATAGCTCCTCATGCGTGCCGCGCTCGACGATCTGGCCGTCGCGCAGCATCAGCACCTGGTCGGCGTGGCGGATGGTGCTGAGGCGGTGGGCGATCACGAAGCTCGTCCGCCCCTCCAGCAGCTGGTCGAACGCGCGCTGGATCAGGCGCTCGGTGCGGGTATCGACGCTGGATGTCGCCTCGTCCAGAATCAGGATGCGTGGGTTGGCCAGGGCGGCGCGGGCGATCGAGATCAGCTGGCGCTGGCCCTGGCTCAGCCCGCTGCCGCGCTCGCCCAGGATGGTCTGGTAGCCATCCGGCAGCCGCTCGATGAAGCCATCGGCCGAGGCGAGTTTGGCGGCGGCGATCACCTCCTCGTCGGTCGCGTCGAGCCGGCCATAGCGGATGTTGTTCATCACCGTGTCGGAGAACAGGAACGAGTCCTGCAGCACCAACCCGATCTGGCCGCGCAGGCTGGCCGCGCGCACGTCGCGCACGTCGTAGCCGTCGATCGTCACGCTGCCGGCCGACACATCGTAGAAGCGCGGGATCAAATTGATGATCGTGGTCTTGCCCGCGCCGGTCGGCCCGACGATCGCGATCATCTGGCCCGGCTCGGCCGTGAGCGAGACGCCTTTTAGGACCGAGGTCGAAGGACCAAAGGCCAAGGATTCACCGCCATTGCCGTAAGCTACGTCGTTCGAATCCACCGATGGCATGCTTTGGTCTTTGATCTTTGGTCTTTGGTCTTTGGTCGCTGGCCGATCGTAACTAAACGAGACATTCGCGAACACCACGCGGCCCTGGATCGGCGGCATCTCAATCGCGCCGGGCTTGTCCTGAATGTCGGGCGCGACGTCCAGCAGGCCGAAGATCCGCTCGCCGCCGGCGATCGCGCTCTGGATGTTGGTCCACATCACGGCGATCTGCTGGATCGGCTGATTGAAGCGCTGCACATACCCTAGGAACGAGAACACCAGCCCCAGCGTGACGACCGATGTGCCGAACAGCGGCTGATTGCGCAGCACATCCAGCCCGCCGACCACCACGACGATCGCGATCGAGACATAGCCGAGCGCCTCCAGCACTGGGTTCAGCGCGCTGGTGAAGCTGGCCGCGCGCACGTTCGCGTCGCGGTTGGCGGCGTTGGTGCGCCGGAACTGCTCGATGCTCTCGCCCTCGCGGTTGAAGGCCTGCACCTCGCGCGCGCCGGCGATGCTCTCCTGTAGGCCGGCGTTGACGCTGCCCATCTGCTGGCGGCTGGCGCGAAATGCCTTGCGCGCCTGCGAAGAAAAGTAGAACGTCGCCAGGGCCATAATCGGCACCACGCTCAGGCTCAGCAGCGCGTAGGGCACATTCGACCTGAGCATCGCCACCACGATCAGCACGATCAGCAAGACGCCACTGACCACATTGAGCAGCGCGAAGCCGAGCGCCTGCTGGATCGTATCGGTATCGCTGGTGATTCGGCTCATGATGTTGCCGGCCTCGTTGCGCGCGTAGTAGCCCAGCGATAGCCGGTGGATCTGCGCGAACAGATCCTCGCGAATATGCCGCAGCGCGTGCTGGCCCGACCAGTTCATGGCGTAGAATGCCAGGCCGGTGAGCACCGAGCCGCCGACGAACAGGGCTATTAGCAGCAGCGTCAGCCCAGTCAGCCCGGCCAGCCGCGCGTCGAACGACATATTGGGCGTGATGGTCGCGTACCAGCAAGCGTCGGGACGCGGCAGCAGATAGCAATCGACCGTCTCGCCGATCAGCGCTGGCGCGGCGACCTGGCTCAGCGCGCTCAGCACGACGAACGCGAATGCCAGCGCGACGCCAAACCAGTACGGCCGGAAGTAGTGCCCGAAGCGCGCCAGTGTCGCGCCCACGTTCTTGGGCTTCTGGACCTCGATATTCAGCAGGCGGCCGGGGCCGCCGGGGCCTCCCATCATATGCGTTGCTCCGCTTTCTTTTTCACCAGCAGGTGATCATCATTACAGAGTGGTCTATAGCCTGCGGCAGCAAGGAACTTACTTCATTATGTTTAGGACTTAGGCTGTTGGCGTTTTAGCGGGGGTCACCCAGAGGGTACCCGGGGCCGCAGGCCCCCGAGAACCTTCTTTTTCCACCCACCTGTGGCGGCAATGCCGCCATAGGTGGGTGGAAAAAGAAAGGGGTTCTTTGGAGGGCGAAGCCCTCCAAACCTCCCAACCGCGTAACTCCTAATGTTGTTCGATTTTCGCGCTCGGCGGAGCGCGAAAATCGAACAACGATCGTGTAGTGTGTCACTGTCTCCCCCTCACCGCCTCACCCGTCACGGCATCGCCAACCAGCTGCGAATGATAGATCTCCGCGTAGATCGGGCTGCTCTCCAGCAGCTCCTCGTGTTTGCCGCGCGCCGCGATCCGGCCCTTTTCCAGCACCAGGATCTGATCGGCGTTGAGCACGGTGCTGATTCGCTGGGCGATCACGAAGCTGGTGCGGCCGCGCATCAAATTGTCGAGCGCCTTCTGAATGTTGTACTCGGTCTGCACGTCCACGCTGCTGGTCGAGTCGTCCAGGATCAGCAGCCGCGGGTCGAGCAGCAGCGCTCTGGCGATCGCCACGCGCTGCTTCTGCCCGCCCGAGAGGGTGGTGCCGCGCTCGCCGACCGGCGTATCGTAGCCCTCTGGGAAGCTCATGATAAAGTCGTGGGCCGAGGCGGCTTTGGCCGCCGCCTGGACCTGTTCGAGCGTGGCGTCGGGCCGGCCGAAGGCGATGTTGTCGCGAATCGTCCCGCTGAACAGGTTGGTCTCCTGGAGCACAATCCCGATCTGCGAGCGCAGGCTATCGAGCGTGACGTCGCGCACGTCGTGGCCGTCGATCAGCACCGCGCCCGAGCTGGCGTCGTAGAAGCGCGGGATCAGGTTGATGATCGTGCTCTTCCCGCTGCCGGTGGCGCCGAGCAGCGCGATAGTCTGGCCCGGCTCGGCCGTGAAGCTAACATCGTCCAGCACCGGGGCGCCGCTGCCAAAGTAGCGGAAGGTCACGTCGCGAAACTCGACGCGGCCCTGGATGGGCGGCAGCGCGACCGCCCCCGGCTTGTCGGTGATATCGCTCTTGGCGTCGAGGATCTCGAAGATCCGGTTGGCCGACGCGGAGGCCTGCGACATGAGCGAGATGATGAAGCCGAGCTGGCCCAGCGGGAAGAAGACATAGACCAGGTACAGGCTGAATTTCTGGTACTCGCCCAGATTCAGCGTGCCGCCCAGGATCTGCCGGCCGCCGAAGTACAGCACCGCCGCCTGCCCAAGCTGCGCGGTCAGAAAGATCACCGGGAACAGGAACGAGAACACCCGGCTGACGCGCAGCTGCTCTTCCATAAGCCGCGTCGCAGCATTGTCGAAATGCTGCTCCTCATACGGCTCGCGAGCAAAGGCCTTGACCACCTTGATGCCGGCTAAGTTCTCCTGCAGAACAGTGTTCAGCGCCGAGAGCTTGATCTGCACGGCCGCGAACAGCGGCTGGCTGATCCGGCCGAACAGCATGAACAATGCCAGCGCAAGCGGCAGCAGCGGCAGCACCACCAGCGTCAGCCGCCAGTTCGTCAGCGCCAGGATCGCCAGCGCGCCGATCAACAGCAGAAAAGCTTGCGCCGCCAACACCAGCCCCTGGGCGATGAACATCCGCACCCGCTCGACGTCGTCGGTGGCGCGGATCATGAGCTGGCCGGTCTGGTTGCGGTCGTAGTAGCTAAACGACAGGCGCTGGACCTTGGAGAAGATCTCGTTGCGCAGATCGAACGCCAGGCCATGCGATGTTTTTTCCGCCATGAACGCCTGCACGAACGAGAAGATGCCGCGCATGACTGCGAACAGTACGATCAACAGCGCCGCGTTGATCAGCAGCGCTTCGCCGCTCATGCGGTCGGCTGCGGCCGCGCCCTGGGTGATGGCGTCGATCATATTCTGAACCAGCTGCGGCACCACGAGCTGGGCCAACGTGGCGATCACCAGCGCGCCATAGGCCGCGGTCACGGCGCCGCGCTGGCGCCCGAGGTACGCCAGCGAGCGGCGCAGGCCACCGGGCGGCGCGGCGCGGTCACTCGGCGGTCGGCCGCCCCATTGCTGTTGGCGCGCGGGAGTTGCTTGCACGTTCGGTACTCCTCTGATATCAGACAAGGTGACTGGTGCGCTTGTACGCGTAGCGATTAGGGATTGGCGATTAGGAATTGGGCGTTGCTATCTCCTAATCGCTAATCCCTAATCCCGAATACCTTTTACCCCATCACCCCATCACCCCTCACTGGGCCAGGTTGCTTCGAGCACTATACCATTATTGTCGCGAAACAGCATATTCTGAACCGTTCCCAAATTTCCGATCTCGGTTGTCGCGACGCCAAACGACGCCAGGCGGTCGCGCAGTGCGAGCGCCTCGGCCAGGCCGGGCAGCGCAAAGGCGATGTGCTGGAGCGCGCCGGGGATGAAGACGAAGCGCTGCATCTGATCGGGAAACTGAAAGATTTCTGCGTCGGCGCGCTCGAAGACATGTAAGCCCCATGCCTCGGTCGCTCCCGGCTTGATGAAGCAGTGTCGCCCGTTCCGATCGGTGGCCGGAAAGACAGTCGTCACCTCCATACCAAGCACATCCGAGTAGAACGCGATCGTGGCATCGAGATCAGCCGTGACCAGTGCGATATGGTGAAAGCCGTGCCAGGACGGCTTAGTTGTTGATGGAATGGGTGTTGCGGACATAGGCAGAACCTTTCGTGGTTAGACAAGGTTCACTTGGCGCTACGATGTTCCACATTGAGGATCAATGCTTTCACTGTAGGGACGCGATATATCGCGTCCCTACAGTGAAAAACAATGAAAATCATTGTATATCACTCGGGGATAGATTGCCGAGAAGCTGGCCTAGCCATCGGCATCGCTAGAATCGCTGGCGATCTCCTGGAGCTCGGCGCGCAGCCGCGCGAGCAGATCGCGCAGGCGCTTGAGCTTCTCGGGGTGGCGCGCGGCGCTACGTATGGCGTGGCCTGCCAGCGGGCCGAACTCGCGCAACTCCTGTGCCAGCGCGGCCATATTGGTCCAATCTTCGTCGGATGCCTGCCAGAAGCCGTGCCAACCGTGGCGACCATGCCACCGATGCTCTTCGGGCTGATTTTCGGCTAGAAACGCTCGGCCGGCGTCGGTGATCGTATAGACCTTCTTGCCGTCCACTTCGCTGACGGTCACGAAATCACGATCCTCCAGCATCTGCAAGGTCGGGTAGACCGAGCCGGGGCTGGCGCTGTACATCCCGCCGCTGCGCTCCTGGAGCGCCTTCATCATCTCGTAGCCATGCATCGGGCGCTCTTGCAGCAGCTCCAGCAGTGCGAACTTTAGATCGCCGCGGCCGAAAAAACGCCGCCCGCGCCCCGGAAAGCCGGGGAATCCCTCTTCGCCGAACGGTCCTTCAGGGCCAAACGGTCCCTCGGGGCCAAATGGGCCGCCGCGCCCAAAGAAATTGCGCCGCATGTGCCAGCCAAAAAAGCCCCGGCCATGCCGGCCATGCCACCTCCACCCGTGCCGACCATGCGGCCAGCCGCGGCCCCAGCCGCGCTCCCCTTCCGCCATCTGATATGCAAATCGTCTACCGAACATGTGCTCCTCCTTGCCGGCTCGCGCCGAAACCGATATATCGTTATCGATCACGATTATAACGATATATCGGTTTCTTGTCAATACCCAATTTCGATATGGAGTTGTCCCTTGTCCGTTGTCATTTGTGGCTGCGACGGTGTGGGAATGCGCTGCGGCGCATTCCCACACCGTCGCCGCCACCGCGTTAAATACGGGATGACTCATGAGGCATCAGGAAGGGCGCAGCCCTACCTTACCTACCCTTGTGAGCCCTGTCACTAGGCGTCACCGCCGCCAGGAAGCGTTCGATCGCGTAGGTGCTGATCTGGCCGCTCGGCCCGCTGAAGTTGACATCACAGGCATGTTCGGCCCACGGCAGCGCCAGCAGCATGTGGCGGCAGCCCGCCGCAGCCAGCCGCGCGGCGAGCTTTTCGCTCTGGATCGGCGCGACGAGCGTATCGCGCCCGCCGTGGATCAGCAGCGTCGGCGGGCAGGATGGGCTGGCGTGGCTGATCGGCGCAGCCGCCTGGTAGATTGCGGGCGCAGCGTCCGGGCTGCCGCCGAGGTAGCGCTCGAGCACACTCACACTGTCGATCACCGATTTGCGGGCCGGAT
>DATFXE010000362.1:0-3572 GCA_035258585.1 Roseiflexaceae bacterium
ACTAGCTCCCGCAGCCCCGCGTACACCGCGTCGGGCTGCAGCGCGCTCTGCTCCAGATCGGCGAGCGTCGTCACGCCGGTCAGCACCAGCGCCGAGGCCAGATTAGCCGCTTTGGCGCCGGCAATGTCGGTATCGAGCCGGTCGCCGACCACCAGCGTGCGCAGCGGGTCGGCATGCAGAATGTCGATCGCCGCGTGCAGCATGGTCGGCTCGGGCTTGCCGATGACAACCGGTATTACGTCGGTGGCGGCGCGCAGCAGCGCCTGGATCGCGCCAGCGCCCGGCACCAGCCCTTCCTCGGTCGGCAGCGTCAGATCGGGGTTGGTGCCGACGAAGCGCGCGCCGGCGCGGATGGCCAGCGCGGCGATCTTGAGCTTCGTGTAGGTCGCGCCGCTGTCCAGCCCGCTCACCACAATCTGTGGCTGCCGCTCGTCGTAGACGAAGTAGCCATCCCCGAACAGCGCCTCGCGCAGCCCTTCCATGCCGATATAGAAGGCCGGCGTGCCGCGCGGCGCCAGGCCTTCCAGGTAGCGCCGCGTCGCCACCGACGAGGTGATCACGCGCGCGGCCGGGATGGCGATGCCCATGGCCGCCAGCTTGGCCTCGTACTGCTCCGGCGTCAGCGTCGAGTTATTGGTTACGCAGGCGTAGGTGATGCCGCGCCGTTCGAACAGCGCCAGCATCTCGTTGACGCCTGGAAGCGGCATCTGGCCGCGATAGAGCACGCCGTCCATGTCCAGCAGCACGGTGTTGAAGTGGTTGAGATCGAACACAAATTCCTCTTGCTAGCTGCTTCGCTAGGAAGGTTGGGAAGCGTATGGCCCTTCCTACTGATATGTGCATTGATTTGGCATATTTGGTGGGGGTTCGGGGCGGCGAAGCCGCCCCGAACCCCCACCCCTGGGGAGGTCTGGAGGGGCCGAAGGCCCCTCCAGACCTCCCCAGAAAGAATATTCCGTGTCTATGTACGGGTCAGTAATACCTCTATTCCTGCTCGCCGATAGTTTTGGACATAACGATATTCTTCGTGACAAACCCTAGCTTTTCATACAGAGCGCGAGCCGCCGTATTATGTCCGAAGACATGCAGCGAGATCGTCGTGAGGCCCATGTCGCGGGCCAGCGGCTCCAGCACCTGGAATGACTGTGTCGCGTAGCCGCGCCGCTGAAACTGTTCGTAGATCTTCACGTCGTAGATGAATGCCCCGCGCTGGCCGCTGCGCTCGGTTACGGCAAACCACAGCATGCCGACATTCTCGCCTTGCTCATTTTTGATCGAGAACAGATGCTGATCCGGCGAGGCCAGGCCATCCGGCAGCAGTTTGCGATACTCTTCGGCTGATTTCTCGTTTGCTTCTTCGGCGCTCCAGCGCCCGGATGTGACATGATCCTGCCCATATTCCTCGATCGCCGGCTGTAGGTAGGCCTGGAACTCGGCCTCAGTCATGGGCGTCAGCTGTACCATGGTTCGACTCCTCGTCACATCCGTTCCGGCGCACGAATGCCCAGCAGCCCCAGGCCATTGCGCAGCGCCTGCGCCGTCGCGGCTACCAGGCGCAGCCGCGCTGCCCGCAGCTCCGGCGGCGTGTCGCTTCTTAGCACCGGGCAGTCGCGGTAGAAGCCCGAGAGCGCTCGCGCGGTCTCGTAGCACCATTCCGCCACCACGAAGGGCGCGTAGCGCGCGCCGGCCTCGCGCACCGCCACCGGCAGCTTGGCCAGTTGCTTGATTACGGCCGTCTCGGATGGGTGCGTCAGCAGTTCCGACGAACGACCAAGGACCAAGGACGAAGGTTGCGCCACCTGTTCTGAAGCCTGATCGCTCACGCCCAAGTTTTTGTGGTCGTTGGCCTTTCGTCTTTGGTCTTCTTCGGCCGCCTTGCGCAAGATCGACCGGCAGCGCGCGTACATATACTGGATATACGGCGCACTGTTGCCCTCTAGTGAGAGCATCCGATCCCAATCGAGCGTGATATTGCGGCGCGGGTCCTGGTACAGATCGTTATAGATCACAGCGCCGACGCCGACGATCTCGGCGACTTCTTCCTTCTCCGCTTCGGGCAGATCCGGGCTCGACTGATCGACCACGGCGCGCGCGCGGGCGTGCGCGTCGTTCAGCAGCGCCTGGAGATAGACCATGTTGCCTTTGCGGGTCGAGAGCGGTTCGCCCTTGGAGTCGAAGACAGTGCCGAACGTAATGTGGATAAGCTCAGTCTCCTGGGCCATGCCGAGCGCCCGCGCCAGCGCGAAGACCTGGCGGAAGTGCAGTTCCTGGCGCGCATCGACCACGTAGATCATCGCCGATGGATGGTACTCGTGCTCGCGAAACGCCACCGTTGCGACATCGCGTGTCAGGTAGAGCGTGCCGCCATCGGTGCGCTGAAGCAGGAACGTCGGCAGGCCGGGCAGGTCGACCACCAGCGCCCCTTTTTCATCGCGCGTCGCCACTCCTTCGTCCTGAGCCTTGGCGATGATCGGCTCCATCTTATCTTCGAAAAAGCTCTCGCCGTGGGTCGTGTCGAAATGCGCGCCGAGCCGCGCATAGAGCGGGTTGATGTAGCGCATGGTCAGGTCGACGATCCACTGCCAGATCTCACGCGCCTGTGGTTCACCCTGCTCCAGCCGCAGCGACCACGATCGCGCTTCGTCGTCCGCGGCCGGGTCGCTCTCTGTCAGCGTGTTGTACTTGGTGTAGAGCCGCTCGAGGCCCGCCAGTGTCTCCTCGTCGGCGCCCGCCGGCTTGCCCTCGTGGACCACGGCCATGATCAGCACGCCGAACTGTTTGCCCCAATCGCCCAGATGGTTGTCGCTGATCGTGTGGTACCCCAGCGCCGCAAAGATGTTGAAGAGCGCCTGGCCGATGATCGTGGTGCGGATATGGCCGACATGCATGCGCCGCGCGACATTTGGCGACGAATACTCGACGATGACGGTCTTGCCGTTTCCCTGGTCGTCGTGCCCATAGTGCGGCCCCAGCCGCTCGACCTCCTCCAGCACGGCTGCTGTGAGCCGGCCGACGTGCAGGGTGAAATTCAGAAATGGGCCGGTCGCCGCGATCCCGCCGATCAGCGAGTCTTCCGTGACGTGGATCGACGCCGCCAGTTCCTGGGCCAGCTGCGGCGGCGAAAGCTTGAGCTCTTTCGCCGCGCGGAAGGTTGGGAAGGCCAGGTCGGCCGGGATGTTGGGCTTAGGCGTCGTCAGCTCGACCAATTCGGCCGGCGCCTTGCCGGTTGCGATAATCGCCTCGCGCACTTGCTGCTCAAATCGATCGAGCGCGTAGTTCATTTGATGCTCCACATACCAATACGAGTCGGATATCTCTCATGTGATGTTGTTTGCAAGTATATGCGGAACGGGCGCGCGGCGCAAACGATTCACTTTTAGGGAATCACCAGCTCCTGGCCCACCCGTAGTGAATCGGCCTGCTGAGGAGTCAGCTTGTTGGCTTTGACGAGCGCCGGTACCGTGGTGTTGAATTGGCGAGCGATCGAGAGTAGCGTGTCGCCTGGCTGCACCGTGTAGGTGCGCCGGGTGGCGGGCGCGGCGGTGGGCGGTACGGCAGTGGGCGGAACCGCG
>DATFXE010000363.1:0-21977 GCA_035258585.1 Roseiflexaceae bacterium
CCGATCGGCGGCGGCCGGGTCGCGCCCGTAGAGCGCCCGCGCCGCGCCGACTTTGAGCGTTTGGGCGGCCAGCGCTGGCCCAAGGCCGTCGTGCAGGTCGCGCCGCAGCCGGCGCCGCTCCTCCTCGCGGGCCGTCACCAGGCGCTCGCGCGAGCGCTTGAGGTCGGCGCTCAATTGCACAGTGTGCGCCGCCACGCCGGCCTGGCGCGCCAAGTCGTCCAGCAGGCGCCGGTCGGCCGTGCCAAACCCACTCTCGCCAGGGCGCGGCGCGAGGATGAGTTGGCCCACGATGTCGCCTTGATAGGTCAGCGGCAGTGTTAGCGGATGCTCCACCGGCGAGCCATATGCCGCGACCACGGACGGTGGACGATGGACGATGGACGATAGAGCACCGTTATCGTCCATCGTCCATCGTCCATCGTCAGCGTGCAGCGCGATAGCGGCGTACGGCAGCTTGAGCGTCTCCGCGACCGATTGGACGATTGTCGGCAGAATCAAGTCGGGCGCGAGCGTCGCTTCGAGGCGCTGGCCGAGGCGTGAGATCACGGCGTAGGGGTCGTCGCGTTCGCCGTAGGTCAACCGGTTGACCGCGCGCTGAAGCCGATCGCGCAGCGGCTGAAACAGCACCGCCACCAGCCCGGTGGCCAGCAGCGCGATCAGCAGGCTACCGCTGGTTTGGAACAGCGTGCCGAGGTAGCCGACGATCAGCACATACAAGCCGACGACGCTGATAGTGAGCGCTGCATAGACCAGCGCGCGGTTGATCAGAATGTCGATCTCCCACAGCCGGTAGCGCAGGATCGCGATGCCGATCGAGATCGGAATGCCTAGTAACGTGACATAGATCGCGGTGTTGCCGAGCAACTCGGCCACGATGCCGGGAGATGGAAGGAAACCTTTCAGCGTAGCGAGGCCGAGCAGAGTCGCGAACGCCACTGCAAAGCTGAAGAGCAGCCACCTGGTCTGCTGGCGCTGCTGCGGGCTGGAAACCCGGCGGTAGCGGTAGAACTGCGTGGTCAGCACGGTCCCAAACGTCAACATGTATAGTCCGAGCGCCATATCTTGTGGCCAGATATCTGAGTTGAGCGGTGAGTCGGGGAAGAAGTAGACCGGCAGCTGCTGCACGACCCATAGCGTCGCCAGCCACTTCGTCCAACGAGGCACGAAGTGCCCATCCGGAAATATAAACAGGAAGTTGGTGAGAGATGCAGATCCAAGAAAACTGACAAGCGCGGCCGGCAGCCACCAGATCGGGTAGGCTGCGGCGAGATTGCGTGGGTTGAGCGCGAAGGTTGACCCCAACACCAGGACGAGCGCGGTCAACAAGGCCATACGACCGTCGGATTTGCGCCAGAAGATCACTAGGCCGGTCGCGATCCACACCAAGGCGAAGACAACTTCAGCTATGATGAAATATGCCGTGAAGAAGCTGCTGGAGAGCCCCAGCGCCTGTAGCTCGCGCAGGCTGTCAGGGGTCAGGTGCGGGTGTTCGCAGTCTGGGCTGAGGCAGATCTGCTGGAGCCGTGTGTATTCGATCGGAATCGTCGCGACCACCGTCGCTAGCGTCAGCAGCGCCAGGATGAGCCAGGCCCCGCGCGCAAGCGCCAACGGGCGACCGCGCAGGCGCGTGTCGTCGGTCGGCGCGCTATCGCCACGAACGCCGGTTTCCGCCGCCGCGCTGGGAACGCTCATCGCCGCTTCCTCCCGCATCTTGCCGCTCATCGCCTCGCTGTGCGACTCTATTATACGAGGCGGCGCAATCGGGCGAACGATGGATACTGAGCAAATTGTGCCACGGCGGCACCTGCGGCAGTGGCGTGCTATAATGCCTGTTACATGATTGACACGACTTACGCGGTCGTCCATTGCGGGGAGGTTTGGAGGGGCACCCAGAGGGTACCCGGCCCTCCAAGAAGACCTTGGGGAGGCGCCCAGAGAGCACCCGGCCTCCCCAAACCCCTCCACCGCGTAGGTCCTGTGATTGAGTGCTGGTCCGGCAGCAGGCCGGCGACGCAGGAGGTCCTGGACATGGAGCCACGCAGTTCGGAAGATCCCAGCGCGGAGCTCGAGCGCATGGCCGAGGAACAGATCAACGATCTCGACAGCGAGGGCGAGGAGCGCATCCGACGTGGCAAGCAGCGGCGCGAGCGCGTGCTGACCCTGTACGGCCAGGGCGCGCTGCGATCTGCGACGGATAACTATTTCGCCGCGCTGATTATGCTCTACGGCGAGGATGTCGCGCATTTCGAGCTGGCGCGCACCTTCGCCAAGCGCGCCACAGTGCTGGGCGAACCACGCGCATGGTCGGTGATCGCGGCGGCGTGGGATCGCGCCCTGCTCGGGCGCGGCCTGCCGCAGCGCTTTGGCACGCAGTTCATCCGCGAGAATGGCCGCTGGTCGCTCGGCAAGGTCGACCCGCGGGTGACCGATGCCCAGCGCGCGCTGTATGGCGTGCCGCCGCTGTGGGTGCAGCAGCAGAATGTCGATCAGCTTCAGCAGCGCGAGGAGGATCGCTAGTGCGCCTTCGGCGCAGAAGTTAGGGACAATACTTTTCAAATACCGCCGGTTCAACCTCCCAGAAGGTTGACAGAGCGCTGGGAAATCGCCTTCACAACCCTCCGGGAGGGTTGCGTTTACTCTATCTCCTGACATAGCGGCGCTCAGTTCGGCTTACTGCCCTCCACGAACAGGCGATAGCGCACCGGCGCGCTGCTGAAGACGATCCCCTGCAGTTCGAAGCGCGCGTTGGCGCCGGCAGCCAGCGGCGCGTCGTTGGCCGTTTCGGCATAGCCACTGGCGATCCCCACGACCTGGCCCGCCTCGCCGTAGAATACCGCGAAGACCTGCACGAATCTGGCTGGCTGGGCGCCGTCGTTGTGGACCCGCCCGCTGATTGTGATGAAGCCGTACTCGTCCCGGTGCGCCTGTGGATCAGGGAGGACGCTCAGGTCGCGGTAGGTGTAGCCGGGCTTGAAATCGGCCTTGCTGGAGCGAACCTCGATCGTGTAGCGCGCGAACGGCCCCGTTCCATCACGTCGATCAAACAGCACGCTGAACGGCGAGATCTCGCCCGGCTTGAGATAGCTCATGCTGGCGAATCCGGTCTTGCTGGCGATCTCCTTGCCGGCTGCGTCGAGTAGATTGATGCGCACCTCGATCGACTCGCGCGCCGCCGTTCCATCGTTGCGTACCTCCCCAAAGAACCAGATCGAATCTTCATCCTGCTTGTAGCTGATTCCGCCGACGCTGAACGGCTCGGGGCCGGCTTGCCGCGCCTCGGCCAGCAGCGGCTCGTCCGCACGGGCGAGCGACACGGCCGGCGCGGCAGTTGCAAGCGGCGCCTCGGTTGGATCTTCTTCGATCGCGGTTGGCGCGCGGGTCGAAAGTGATACCGCCGTTTCCTGGGGTCGTTGCGGCGGAGGTAGCGATCGCAGGCCGAGCAGCAGGGCGGGCACAGCGCAACCGATCGCCAACAAGCACGCGATTCCGGCTACCACCGGCCAGACATAACGTGAGCGCGTCGATCTTCTGGCCTGTGGCATAGTACCATCGCCGGCTGTGAGCTGAGCAGCGGCGGGCGCATCTTTGGTGAGCGCGATCGTCGGCCCGGTCGCTGCGGCGGTGCGCTGGAGCGCTCGCAGCGCTTCGGCAACCTCGGCGGCGTTCTGTGGCCGCGCGTCGGGATCCTTCTCCAGCATCCGCAATACCAGTCGCTCGGCTCCGTCGGGAAGAGCCGGGTTGAGCTGGCGTGGTGGCGGCGGTAGCTGCTGAAGATGGCCGAACATCACCTGGGCCGAATCGCCGTCGAAAGGAACCCGGCCGGTCAGCATCTCGTACAGCATCACGCCGAACGCATAGATATCGGCGCGAGCGTCGGTCGGCCGGCCACCGAACTGTTCGGGCGCCATGTAGGCCAGCGTACCCAGCACAGCCCCGGTCGCGGTGATCTGCGCCGCGCTGTCGACTATCGCCGCCCGGGCCAGCCCGAAATCCGCCAGCACCGGGCTCCCATCCGGCCGCAGCAGTACATTCGCCGGCTTCAGGTCGCGGTGGATCAGCCCCTGGCCGTGCGCGTATGCCAGCGCATCGGCCAGCGGGATCGCTAGTCGCAGCGCCTCGTCCAGCCCGATCGGCCCGCTGCGAAGCCGCGCCGCTAGGCTGCCGCCCTCGGCGAAGTCCATCACGATGTATGGCTTGCCATCCTGAATATCGACGTCGAAGATGTTCACGATGTTGGGGTGCGAGAGCGCCGCCACAATCTGGGCCTCGCGCAGAAAGCGCTGGTGCGCCTGTGGGTCGGCGGCGATGGTGGCCAGCATGACCTTGACGGCGACCGGGCGATTGAGCAGCGGGTGAAACGAGCGATACACCGCGCCCATGCCGCCCTGGCCGAGCAATTCGCCAAGCTGGTATTTACCGAGTGTTTGCTGCATCGATGTGTGCCGCTAAGAATGACAGATGAGCCAAATCTTGGCGCCCTTGGCGTCTTGGCGGTGAATCACGCTATCCCTTTGAAAGCGAACACGAACACCAGGTCGTTCACATTCGTCTCGGTCGGGCCTGGCCGCAGCAGGTCGCCGAGGGCTTCGAAGAAGGGGTAGGCGTCGTTGCGCGCCAGGTAGGCGGCCGGGTCGAGCCCCTGTGCGCGAGCGCGCTCGAGCGTCGCGCCAGTCGCCACCGCGCCGGCGGCATCGGTCGGTCCGTCGCCGCCGTCGGTCGCCAGCGCGATGAGCGCCATGTCCGGCAGGCCGGCCAGCTCGGGCACGGCCGCCAGCGCCAGCTCTTGGTTGCGCCCGCCGCGGCCCGATCCGCGTAGCGTGACCGTCGTCTCGCCGCCAGCGATGATGCACGCCGGGCGCGGCAGTGGCTGGCCGGTGCTCGCCAGCTCGCGCGCCACCGCCGCCAGCATCCGGCCGGCCTCGCGCGCCTCGGCCTGCAAGAACGTAGTCAGCAGCAGCGTGTTAAAGCCGTGCTTGCGCGCCGCCGCCAGCGCGGCCGCGGCCGCCTGCGGGTTACTGCCGACGATCAGGTTGTGAACGCGTGCCAGGCGCGGGTCGCCCGGCTTGAGCGTCTCGGCGATCTGGCCGGCCATGCCGCGCCGCAGGCGATCGACGATCGGCGTGGGCGCTTCCGCCACGACGCCGTAGCGCTCCAGCACCGCGTAGGCCTCGGCAAACGAGCTGGTGTCGGGCACGGTCGGGCCGGAGGCGATCACGTCGAGCGGGCTGCCGACTACGTCCGAGAGCACGAGCGTGATCATGCTGGCCGGGTGCGCCAGCCGCGCCAGCCCGCCGCCCTTGACCTGATCGAGGTGCTTGCGCAGCGTGTTGATCTCGTTGATATTCGCACCGCAGCGCAGCAGGATGTTGGTGAGTTTTTGGAGCTCGGCCAGGGTGATCCCCTCGGGCGGCAGCGTCAGCAGCGCCGAGCCGCCGCCCGAGATCAGCGCGATCACCAGATCGCGCTCGGTGGCCTGCTCCAGCAGCTGTGCGATCTGCCGGGCACCCGCCACGCCGCGCTCGTCGGGGATGGGGTGGCCCGCCTCGACGAATTGCAGATTGTAGATTGTAGATTGCAGATTAGGTTCCTCAATCTGCAATTTGCATTCTGCAATCTGCAATTTCTGACCATCGCCGTAGCCTTTCACCACCATCACCCCGCCGGCCAGCCGGTCGCCCAGCACCTCGGCGGCGGCGCGGGCCATGGGCGCGCCGGCCTTGCCGGTGCCGACGACAAACACTCGCTCGAAATCGCGCAGATCGTAGCGCCGATCGCCGGCACGCAGCAGGTCGCCGTCGCGGCGCAGATAGCGGTGGACTGCCGCGGCGGGATCGACTGCGTCCAGAGCCGCGGCCAGAATGCGCGTGACCGCCGCGCCCCAACGGGCGGCGCGCAAGGAGGCTGTCAGCAGCAAATCGGGGTTCATCGCACACTCGTCCAAACGAGCTCAGCTGGATCTCCCGCGAAGGAACGCGAAGATTCAGCGCACCCTTCTCGGAGGCCTTGGTACAGCACAGAATTATACTCGATCGCGCGATCGGCAGAGCCAGATCAGAGGCGGCAACGATCCGCTAATCTTCACTAATAGACACCAATAATTCGCAAGCACATCAGCGACAATTCGCGTGCATTCGCGGATTCTCCGCGGGCTCAAGCACGACCAGCGGATTGGAGCGCTTTCGCGCGCAACCAGATGGCACGAGGTTTGCTGTCCCCCATTACGGAGCGCCCCGTGCTATAATCCATGCGCCTTGTTCGTGAACAACTTAAACGAAGGAGAAACGACAATGACGTCCGATCCTCTGGACCTGCAAGGCATCGACTACGTCGAGTTCTACGTCTCGAACGCGCGCCAGGCGGCCCACTTCTACCGGACTGCGCTGGGCCTGCGGCCAGTGGCATACGCCGGCCTCGAGACGGGCGTGCGCGACCGGGCATCGTGGGTGCTATCTCGCCGCAACATTCGCTTTGTGCTCACCGCACCGCTGCTGCCCGACCCGCGTGACCCGATCGCCGCGCATATCGCCCGCCACGGCGACGGCGTGAGGGATATCGCGCTGCGCGTGGCCGACGCCGCCGCCGCCTACCGCGAGGCCCTGCGCCGTGGCGCGCGCGGCGTGCGCGAGCCGGACCTGGCCGAAGACGCGCACGGCCGAGTGATGTGCGCCAGCATCGCCACGTACGGCGACACGATCCACACGTTCGTCCAGCGCGACGGCTATGAGGGGGCCTTTCTGCCGGGCTATGAGCCGATCGCCGACCCGATGCCGGCGCCCGAGACCGGCGTCGCCGCGATCGACCATATCGTCGGCAATGTCGAGCTGGGCAAGATGAATGAGTGGGTCGACTACTACCGCGACGTGCTGGGCTTCAAGCAGCTGATCCATTTCGAGGATAAAGATATCAGCACCGAGTACTCGGCGCTGATGAGCAAGGTCATGCAGAACGGCCACGGCAAGATCAAGTTCCCGATCAACGAGCCAGCCGAGGGCCGCAGGAAGAGCCAGATCGAGGAATATCTGGAGTATTACGGCGGCCCGGGCGTGCAGCATATCGCGCTGGCCACCGGCGATATCCTTGCCAGCGTGGATGCCCTGCGGGGCGCCGGTATCCCATTCCTGCGTGTGCCGGATGCATACTACGAAGAGCTACCCAGTCGCGTCGGGCCGATCGCCGAGGATGTGCGCGAGCTGGCCAAGCGCGGCGTGCTGGTCGATCGTGATGAAGAGGGCTATTTGCTTCAGATCTTCAGCCAGCCGCTGCAAGATCGGCCGACGCTGTTTGTGGAGATCATCCAGCGTAAGGGCAGCCGCGGCTTCGGCAAGGGCAACTTCAAGGCGCTGTTCGAGGCGATCGAAAGAGAGCAGGCCAAGCGGGGCAACCTGTAGATTAAGGGTTAAGGGTTAGGGGTTAAATACTTCGGATTCAATGACTTCAGCGACCTCAATGATCTTAACCCTTAACCCTTAACCCCTAACGAGTGAGATCATGCGATTCGTAAGCTTCAACTACATCGATCGCTTCCCACGCGCCGGCGTGCTGCTGGGGGCGGCGGTGATCGACCTGTCGGCGGCGGCGGCGCTGGTCTTCGAGGGCCAGGACGATCAGCGTTGGGAGCTGCTGGACATCCTGCGTGGTGCGCCCGACGGTATGGGCATCGACGGCGCGATCGAGATCGCGAGCGCGGTGCTCGAGCAGCTGGGTGTCGCCGATGCCGACGAGTTCGGCGCGGAAGACGGCGATAGCGCGCACGACCGCGGCATGTCCGGGCCGATCTCGATCGGTGGGGTTGAGATGGTGCTGCCGCTGGATGAGGTGCGGCTGGTGGCGCCGCTGCCGCGTCCACCCAGCCTGCGCGATTTCTACGCCTTCGAGCAGCACGTCGCCACCGCTTTCCGCAATCGCGGCCGCGATGTGCCTCCCGCCTGGTATGATATCCCGGTGTTCTATTTCGGCAATCACACCGCGATCTACGGCCCGAACGCCGGCCTGCCGCTCCCACGCACGGAGGCGCTGGACTACGAGTTGGAGATCGCCTGTGTGATCGGGCGAGCCGGCCGCGACATCCCCGAGGAGGACGCCGAAGAGTACATCGCCGGCTACACGATCATGAACGACTGGAGCGCTCGCGATATCCAGCGCGAGGAGACAAGCGTCGGCCTGGGGCCAGCCAAAGCCAAGGACTTCGCCACCTCGCTTGGCCCGTGGCTGGTCACCCCCGACGAGCTGGAGCCGTTCGCGCTGGGCGACGGGCGCTACGATTTGCCGATGGTCGCGCGGATCAATGGCGTCGAGCGCTCGCGCGGCAACTTCCGCGATACCTACTATACCTTTGCTCAGATGATCGCGCGCGCCTCGCGCGATACGGTGCTCTACCCAGGCGACGTGCTTGGCAGCGGGACGGTCGGCAGCGGCTGCCTGCTGGAGCTGACGGCCGGGCAAGGCCCCTGGCTGGCCGAGGGCGACCTGGTCGAGCTGGAGATCGCCGGTCTTGGCGTGCTGCGCAACCAGGTGATCTGATGTAAATCGTAAATTTCAAATTTCAAATTGTAAATTGTCTAATCTACAATTTACAATTTTGCAATTTGCAATTCAAACAGGAGGCCAACGATGCCCTTCTACCATCGCCTGGGCGAACTGCCCCATAAGCGCCACACGCAATTCCGCCAGCCCGACGGCTCATTGTACAAAGAGCAGGTCATGGGCACGCGCGGCTTCGAAGGCATTCAGTCGATCGTCTATCACCGGCGCCCGCCAACGGCCATCCTCAAGGTCGAGGACCGCGGCCCGATCCAGATCGATCTGGAGCAGCCCGGCGCGCTGCGCCATCGTCACTTCCGCACGCGCCGGCTACTTGCTGGGGGCGACTTCATTACCGGGCGCCAGCCGCTGCTGCACAACAACGACGTGACTATGAGTGTTGCGCTGCCGACCGAGCTGATGAACTACCATTATCGCAACGGCCAGGGCGACGAGTTGATCTTTGTCGATCAGGGCGAGGGCCGGGTCGAAAGCCTTTTCGGCACGCTGCCCTTCCGTCGCGGCGATTACCTGGTGATCCCGATCGGCACGACCTACCGCATGGTATTCGATACTCCACCGATGCAAGACTTGCCACAAGCTGCTCAGAGAGCACAGAGGGTTAGTACAGCTGGCTCAACCTCTGCGCCCTCTGTGTCCTCTGTGGCCGGGAAGCTGCTCGTCCTCGAGATGCGTGGGAATATTGAGACGCCGCGGCGCTACCGCAACGAGCACGGCCAGCTTCTCGAGCATTCGCCCTACTGCGAGCGCGATATTCGTGTGCCACGGGAGCTGCCAAGCCACGACGAACCCGGCGAGTTCCCGGTGCTGGTGCGCGCGCGCGACCGCCTGACGATGCACACGCTCGATCACCACCCGCTCGACGCGGTCGGCTGGGATGGCTATTTGTACCCGTGGACCTTCAACATCGAGGATTTCGAGCCAATCACCGGGCGCGTCCACCAGCCGCCACCGGTCCATCAGACGTTCAAAGGCCCGAACTTTGTGATCTGCTCGTTCGTGCCGCGCAAGTACGATTATCACCCGCTGGCCATCCCCGCGCCCTACAATCATTCGAACGTGGACAGCGACGAGGTGCTGTACTATGTCGAAGGGAACTTCATGTCGCGCAAAGGGATCGAGGAAGGCAGCATCTCGCTGCACCCCAGCGGGTTGCCGCACGGCCCGCACCCTGGTGCAGCCGAGGGCAGCATCGGCAAGCAAGGCACCGAGGAGCTGGCGGTGATGATGGATACATTCCACCCGCTGCGGGTGGCGCACGCGGCGCTGCCGATCGAGGACGAAGGGTACCCTTACAGCTGGATCGAGCGTTAGTGCGCTTTCAGCATATTGGGGCACGAATTCCGACATCAAATGTTAATAAACTGCCATGCAACTTTAGCTGGTTCAGCCTTATAATTTCATAGCGGCGCCGATCGCCCATAAGCAGACGGTTCCTGCCCGATCGACTATTCATACGACGACCTACGACAATGACCAGGCATCTGCGATCAACGCGACTGCTTCGTCCCTGCCATGCGCTGCTGGTGCTGCTTGTATGCGCTCTGGCCAGCCTCACTCCCGCACACACCTTTGGCGAGGCGCGCCGGCCGCCATCTCCTGGCCACCGGCTGGAGGGCGATTTCCTGCGCTTTTGGAATCAGAACGACGGCGCACACAACCTGGGGCCGCCCCTCAGCGCGGCGATCTGGCTGGATGGCCGTGTGGTCCAGCTGTTCGCCCGCGCGTACCTGGAGCAGCCTGCGGGCCAAACGACCGGCGTGGCCAGCGCAGGTCTGCTGGAAGGCTGGCAGCAGCGTGTGCCGCGCGATCTGCTGAGCTATGCCGCCGCGCCGCAGCGCGCCACACTCACGGCGCCCGGCGCGCCTTCGACCCTTCGACTACGCCCTTCCACAAGCTCAGGGGGCGCCTCAGGGCAGGCCGGATCAGGGGGCGCCTCAGGGCAGGGCGTCGAGCCGCTGACGCCGATCACCGTCACGCTGACCGTGCCGGGCTACAGCGGCCCGGCTGAGCTACGAATCTACGATGGACAGGCGCGCCCTGCCGGCATCTGGCCAGCGCAGATCCAGCGCGGCGCGGCCAGCCTGTCCATCGAGGGCCGCGGCGCGCTCGGCCCGCACCAGGCGATTGTGCTGATCGACGGGCAGATCGCCGGCGCCAGCAGCCGCCTGTTTACGCTGGCCGCTACGACGAGCGTGGAGACTGGGCAGCCGGGTATCGACGATCTCTACCCGCGGCTGCGCGACTTCCTGGCACAGGATGCCGTCGAGTACGCGCTCGACGGTAATCGCGTGCGCGGGTACCGCTCGCCCGATAGCGACCTGATCTGGCTGCGCGACCATGCCTACCAGGGCCGCGGCTTTCGCTACTTCGAGCGCGATCTGACCAGCGCGTTGGATGCGTTTCGACGCGCGCAGCGGCCCGACGGCAGCTTCCCCGATTATCTGTCGCGCCCGCAGCGTTTCGTACAGGCCGATCGTAGGACGGTCGAGGCCGACCTCGAATACCTGTTCGTTCAGGCGGTGTATGAAGCCTGGCAAGCGACCGGCGACGACGACTGGCTGCGCGCCAATCTTCCGGCCATGCGCCGCGGTATTCGCTATCTTATGAGCGACCCGCTGCGCTGGGACCCCAACCTACGGCTGGTGAAGCGCCCGTTTACGATCGACACCTGGGATTTCCAGTATGGCCCGACCGCGGTCGATCCGACGAATGGCGCGCGCGCGCCGCGCCACTGGATCGACACTCAGACTGTCTGGGGCATCTTTCACGGCGACAACACCGGGCTGGCCGCGTCGCTGCGGCTGCTGGCGCGGATCGAGCAGCGCTTCGGCAACCGGAAGGATGCGGCGCGCTGGCGCGCCGAGGCGGCCGGAATCATGGCACGGCTGAATGCGCTGAGCTGGAACGGCCACTTCTTCACCCACCAGGTCCACCTGACGTCTTTCAGCGCGCTGGGTGTGGACGAGTCGCGCCAGCTCAGCCTCTCGAACGCGATCGCGCTCAACCGCGGCGTGCTGCGCGCCAGCCAATCCCGCGCGATCGTCGACGAGTACTACCGGCGCTTTCTGGCGCGCGGCGGGGCCTTCGCCGAGTGGTTTAGCATCGACCCGCCCTTTCCATCCGGCAGCTTTGGTATGGGCGATGACAAAGGCGAGCAGCCGGGTGAGTACGTCAACGGCGGGCTAATGCCGCTGGTCGGTGGCGAGCTGGCGCGTGGGGCGTTTCGCGTCGGGGCCGAGCGCTACGGCTTCGACATTCTATCGCGCTATCGCTTCCTGATCGGCGAGACTGGCGCGACCTACCTGTGGTACTACCCGGCCGGCAACCCGGGCAAATCCGGCCCTGACACGCTGCCGAGCGACGGCTGGGGCGCCTCGGCGATGCTGGCCGCGCTGCTCGAAGGCGCGGCCGGCGTCGAGGATCAAGGTGCGCTCTACCAGGATGTTCGCCTCAGCCCACGCTGGCCCGCCGCCCACATCGGCGCGGCGCGTGTGGTGGCCCGCTACGCGGCTTCGGATGGCTACGTCGCCTATCGCTGGCGCAGCACAGACGGTGGCATGTCGCTGGATTTTACCGGCTCGGGTGAACACGTCAGACTCCGGCTGCTGCTGCCCGACACGATCTCCCAGGTCGCGCTCGTAACGCTCGATGGCCAACCTCAGCGAGTCAAGATCGAGCGCGTCTTTGGAAGCCGCTACGTCGTGGTGCAGGCCGATCAGGGCAGCGGGCGGGTGGAGGTGGTCTGGTGAGTGCCGGTGTCGGGTGTCTCCTTGTCTCCTTGACCGTCGAGAGAATAGAACCTAAAAGAATGTCCCCCCCGATGGAATATAGCACCCCGCGTCGAAGAATGGCCGATCGGACGACGATAGGAACGTCTCGACATCGTCGATCAGCAAACGTGCCTCCAGCAGCGCGGCCAGCGCGGCGTGCGGTCCTGGCACGCTGATCTGGATCGCCGGCGCGCGGCTCCTGGCCCAGCCCAGGGCGGCGCCGACGCACGCCAGCGCATCCTGCTCGTTGCGTGCGCCGATTGGCCCGAGCCGCATTGTATCGGGCCGCCAGAGCAGTTCGGGGCTGAACCGCTGCGCGTAGCCGTAGCCGATTGTCTCGCCGTCGCGCCCAAACCACAGCGGGATAGCCTGGTGCTGAGCGACCAGGTACGCGTGCTCTTCCGGGCGTCGCCGACCGCCGATGGCGGCATCCCACGCTACGAGCTGCGGGTCGCCGGCGTGTGCTTCTACAACGCCGACATTCTCTGTGGGTATGGCGCCGACCCGATCTGTCTCGGCATGCAGAATGAAATTGGGCCAGCGCGGCCGCATGCCGGCACGGATATAGAGTGCCTGTGCGCGCGGGTCGCTCGAGCTGACGGTGCAGTAGGTACGGGCTTCATGTGCAAACAGTCGCTGGAGCAGGCGGCGCCCGATCCCTGCGGATTGCGCCGCGGCACGCACGAAGCAGTCCGATAGAAAGACGATATCGTCGCGGGCGATCGTCGCCGCGAAACCGATCGGTACGCCATCGCGCTCGGCCAGCAGCAGCTCGCCGGTCGCAAGCTCGTGTGTCAGCCAGGGCCACGGCCCGCGAGGTGGCGGGTGAGGGTCGTCGCCTACCTCACTCGCGTACCAGATATCGTACAGCGCCGGCAGGTCCGCCGCCGTGGCGGGGCGAACTATTTCGTCGTGCATGGCATCCTCAAGATTCCACGCGTCGGTAGTGCGTAGTGCGTAGATTTCTACGGGCTACGCACACGCATTATGTCGTAGGTGAGAACACAGCTTAGTTTCAGAAGTTTTCGGATATCCGAGAGATACGCATCATGTGGTCGCCGCCGGCTTGAAACTCATATGGCACGCGCACCAGCTTGGCCACCAGGCCAGCCTCAAGCAGTCGCACTTGAATTGGCTGGATATAGGTCGATGGCCGGCAATCCAGCGCCAGCAGCGGAAAGATTCGCACCTCGCGCGCCACGCGGCACAGCTCGCGGATGGCCGCCTGGTGGAAGTCGAGCGAGAGCTGCTCGGAGTACAGGAACAGCAAGTGCGAGCACAGCGCCAGATCGAACTGGCGCTCGGCGAAACTCAGCGACGGCAGAGCATCGGGCAGATAGCGACCGGCCGCACGACCGGCGTCGAAATCGGCCAGAAACGCACGCATCGTCGCAAGGCGATGCCGCCCCAGATCGTCGGGGTCGCGAAAGTCGCTCCAGACGTAGTTCTCGGCCTTCTGGCGCACCTGCTCGACGATCGGGTCGTAGGTTTCCTCAACACGCTGCGCGATCTGCTCCTTGGAGAAGGCGTAGATCGGGTCACACGACACCACCGAGCGTCCAAGCGCGGTCATCTCGGCGTTGAAGCTGGCCGGGCCGTCGCCGCAGCCCAGAATCTTTACCGACAGATCGCGCTCGCTCATGTCGAACATGCGCCGGTACTCGTCGAGCGAGCGGCCCCAGGGGACGACCTGGTCGAGGGTGATGCTCATACTCAATTCGCCTCGATCCGCTCAAAGGAGAGGTGGTAGTTGCGCGACGCAGCATCGCCGAGCTGCTGCGGCCAGCGGCCGGTGATCGCCCTAGCGATCTTGCCGGCGTGCTCGTGGCAATTCTCAATGAACAGGGTGTAGCGCTGCTGCACGCCGGCCGCAACCGTGCCGGCCAAGTAGAGTCCCGGCACATTCGTCTCCATTGTCTCCGGGTCGAAGGATGGCACGCGGTTCTCGCCGTGCAGCTCGACCCCGGCCAGCTCGAGCAGGTGCTGGTCGCCGCGAAATCCGGTGTGCAGCAGCACGAAATCGGTCTCGTGCACCGTGGGCGGGCCGCCGTTGAGCCGCCCGTCCGGCGAAGGCATCAGCACCACATATGAGGGTGTGATCTCCACGGGCACGGTCTCAGGCAGGAAGCCGATCGTGCCAGCCTCGATCTGGGCCTCGAGATCGGGCAGCAGCCAGTGCTTGATGCGCTGTTGATCGAAGCGCGCGCGCCGGTAGCTCACCGTCACACGTGCGCCGGCGCGCCAGCAGCGCAGCGCCGCCTCTGCGGCCGAGTTCTTGCCGCCAACGATCAGCAGCCGGCGGCGGAAATAGTCGTGCGGGTCGCGAAAATAGTGCGAGACGTGCGGCAGGTCCTCGCCGGGGATGCCAATCCGGTTGGGCCAGTGCATATCGCCGAGCGCCAGCACCACCCGCCCGGCGAGATAGCGGCGCTCGCCAGCCAGCGGCCGAGTGGTCAGAACAAATGGGTCAGCCACAGAGGACGCAGAATCGCCTCGGCGCTTGATCGCGATCACCGGCTCGTAGCTGTTGATCCCCAGGTCGAACTGCTCGACTACGCCGCGCAGGTAGGCCAGATACTCCTCGCCGGTGATGCGCTGCTGGTGGTTGTTCTGGATCGGCACGCCGGCGATCGCCAGGCGCTCGGTAGTGCTGAAGAAGCTGGTGTTGCGCGGCCACCAGGTCAGCGTGTGGCCGATCTGGCCCGCGTCGAGGTGGATGTAATCCACCCCGGCGCGCTTGAGGCACGCCGCCAGCTCCAGGCCGATCGGCCCGGCGCCGACGATCGCGACGTCATAGGTGTGCGGTTGGGTCATTATCTCCAAATCCTTAGGCATGGTTCAAAGATACTTTACAGTTTGTGGTGGGGGTCTGGGGGCGGCGTAGCCGCCCCCAGACCCCCACCATTGGGGAGGTTTGGAGGGGCCCGGGTACCCTCTGGGTGCCCGCTCCAAACCTCCCCAACTGTCAAGTTGATCGGGTTCGAATTGAACCATGCCTTAGAGCAGTTGTCAGTTGTCAGTCGTCTTTCGTCAAGAACGGAACGGATGCGGCCGCATTATAAATGGTAAAAGCGCCGAATGCCACTCAGCATCGTTCGCAATTTCCGCGCCAGGCGCCGCTTTGCATTGATCGTGTACCTATGGCATTGCCGCGATCGATGTGCGATCGAAGAATGCCTTGAAGTCATGGATTGCTCCGCCTGAGCGCGGCGTGTATAATTGGCGCGATACCCCTGCCATGCCGCAGTCCCTCGCCGCGCCCGCGCTGTCTTGCCGCGACGGAGAGCACGATGCGCCACACGAAGACAGGACGCATAATCGCGATAAGTGCCAGCGCCTGCTTGCTGTTCGCGCTTGGCTGTGGCCTGCTCGGGCTGGCGGTTCAGCAGCGCGTGATTACGCTCATGGATATCAACATGCAGCTTGGCCCGCTCAGTATCATCACGCATGCGCCGCGCTCGTCTGTATGCCCCGAGAAGGCCGATCCGCTAACAAATCTGTGCGACCGATTTAGCGCAATCTCTGGGCCTGCGTCCTATCGAATCTTCTTATTTTGGAGCACGCCTGAGCGCGGCCCACGATCTACGCGCGTGCTGGCGCACTGGACACTGCCGCTGCGCGATGAGTTCCGCAACTGAGGGTATCGTTCTCTCTATTACTCGGGAACTGCGAACCTGCCACTGCTGCTGAGTAGTTACTCAGTTATCGTCAATTATTGCTGCTTGATTTCCAGGCTGTGCTCGCATGACTGACATTGCGTGAACGGCACGCCAGATCATATACACACCTAGAATAGCCAGTCCCCCAAAGATGATTTGGGTTAGTGTCGGTAAACTCGTCACATGCGAGACGATCGCGATGACGAGAAAGAGCTCAAGCAGAACAAGCAGCACAACAAATGCTGTTCCTAATTGCAGTTGGCGGAGAGCATTTGTTTGCAAGAGTAAGACGACACCAACCACAAATGCTCCGGTTGCACTGAGTGCATGGATCACGATCGCAAGCGTATGTATGTCGAGCATCTCTCTCCTGATACGGGTTATCTCGTATGCCGCCACTACACTTCCCGCCGAGCGACATACCGTCGATGAGCCGATAGCATGGAATGTAGGCCGAAATCGCAGCCTGATTATGACAATAGACAACAGACGATGGACGATAGACCATAGGGCTATCGTCCATCGCCTATCATCAGCAGAATCAACAAGGAATTTGTGCCAGGCTGTATTAGCGCTCGCGTCGCCGATCAGCCGCGCTGCACCTCTTCGGGCAGCTCGTACCACTGCACGCGCTCGCCGAGCTTGGCGCGCAGCTTCCACTTCAGCGATTTCGGGGTGGAGTCGAGCGCCTGGCGCAAGATACCGACGCGCTCGACGATCGTCAGCTTACTAGCGGCCTCCAGATCGTAGGCGTCGCAGAAATCCTGTACCTTTTGCAAGCTGATCGTCACCGTTTTCCAAAGCCCCCAGTCCTCGGCGCACAGCTGGGCGATCCGCGCCAGGTTGATCGCCTCCCCGTCGCCCTCGCCGAGCGGATGATCGAGCAGCAGCGCGCAGACATCGCGCACGTCCTTCTCGTTCAACTGCACGATCTGGAGCTTGGTCAGCAGCAGCTCGGCCAGCGGAACCGTCAGCTGATCGCGGTCGAGCCGCTCGCCGATAGGTAGGCGGTGGCACATCTCGAACTGCCCGACAAACACATCGATCTGGCGCTCGCGCTCGGGATCGTAGAACAGCAGCCGCGAGGAGCCGTTCAGCAAATTGAACTCTTTGTTCGGCTCATAGCCAAGCTCGGTCAGCAGCGCCTCGACCGCCCGGCTGCCGCGCGATACGGTCACGAAGTCGATGTCGGGGTAGCCGCGCGCCAGGGCGCGGTGGCTGGCGCTGGGCGACCGTAGCCGCACCGCCAGCCCGCCCAGCAGCCGCAGCAGCACGCCCCTGGCTTGCGCGGCCGTGACGATCCGGCGAGCCTCGTCGTCGATATTGTCGAGTATGGCTGTGTCACTTGGCATAATCGAATCCATACTGCTGGCAAACCCGCCAGGTGGGGGTGCAGGGGCCGCAGGCCCCCGAGACGTTTCTTTTTTGCGCCTGGTTCGGGCGGCTTTGCCGCCCGAACCAGGCGCAAAACCAAATGCATCTTGGAGGGCTTTGCCCTCCAAACCTCCCATCTGAGTAAGCCAGCAGTATCAATCGTACGTTTGCAAGTTAGAACGTTGGAACGTTCCAACGTTCTAACCTGCAACGCTGGGCTCATCCGGTGGTCAGCGTATAGCTCCGCAGCCCTTTCTTCGGGTCCAGCTCGACCAGCACGCCCTGGAGCACACCCTGCTCGTACAGGCTGCCGGCGTTGATCGAGAGCGTCTTCCCGAGCCGCGCCGTGCCTTTGCCCTCGTGGATGTGGCCGTGCAGCGAAAGCAGCGGCTGATGCTTCATAATCGCGTCGCGCACGGCCGTGCTGCCGACCGGAACCAGTGCGTGGCCGGCGTCCTTGACATTCAGGTCGGCGTCGATCTCGGGCGCCTCGTCCAGGTTCGAGCCATAGGGCGGACAGTGGCAGCTGAAGACCATGCGGCGCATATCGGCGCCCGGACGGATCATGGCCTCGATCTTGGCCGCCATCTCGGGCTCGCTGCACTCGCGGAAGGTCTTCCAGGGCGTGATGTTCGACCAACCGGTCGAGATCATTGTGAAGCCGTCGCCCAGCTCGACCTCGCGGCCCTCGGCCAGCGCCACGTGTTTGGAGCGCTTGACCACCTCGTCGATCTCGAACGAGTCGTCATTGCCAGGGCAGACATAGCAGCGCCGCCCGCTGTCCTCCAGCCGCTCGTCGGCCAGCGCCATCCAGCGCGCGACCACTTTCAGAATTTGCTCCTCGAAGAACGCATCGACGCGGGCGGGGTTGGCCTCGAACATCGCAAGCTGCTCGGGCGTGACGCGGATGGGGTAGTAGCCGCGGCTGCCGACCCGCCGCTCCATGTCGTGGACCTCGTCCTCGTTCTTGAGGATGAACTGCTGCTGGAGCAATGTGGCCTTGAATGTGCCGTCCGGCAGCTGCGTGATCGGCACCAGCGCCTTGCCGGTCATGTCGCCGCCGAGCACCAGCACGTCGGCGTTGTAGAACTTGCCGGCGTTCAGAAACTTCTTCCAGCAGATCTCCGAGCCGTGGATGTCGGTGGCGAAAAACAGACGTGTCAAGCCGCACTCCTTCGGGCACAGCCCTTGCGTTTGCTTGCAAGCATTGCGGAACACATGTAGAAAGCCGGATTGATTGTAGGGGAGTATAGCCGGTTTTGAGGAAAAGTCAATCTGCTGGTGTGCTGGTTTGAAGCAGCAGGATCGGCGCGAGCAGCGCGAGAATCGTGAGCGCGCCGTTGATGGCGTACCACCACTGGCCGAGCGCGAACAGAGCCAGCGCATCCGGCAGGCAGGCGGCCCACCACAGCGCCAGCAGCAGCGCCGCGAGGTTGCCCCGCAGCTGCCGGGCCAGCAGAATGGCGACTGGCCAGGCCAGCAACGCCAGCACCAGTGCGGGCAGGCCATGCGGTTGCGCGGCGACCAGGACTGCGCCGAGCGCGGCCAGCGGCAGCGCGAACGGCCGCAGCGGGCGCCAGGCGCCCAGCAGCGCGGTTATGCCGGCCAGCAGCAGCGTCGAACGCAGCGCGGACAGCGCGCCTTCGAGCAGCACTGTCGCCGCCGGCACGAACGAGTCGAGCTCGCCTGGCGATACCACCGCCCCTGGTGTGGCGTCCAGCCCGGCCCGCAGCGCCGCGAAGGCGAGCAGCGCCGGCAGCAGCGCCAGGGCCAGAGCGCATCCCGCGCGCCAGATCGGCTGGCTGAACCGCCAAGCCGCCAGGGCTGCCACATTTCTTATTATCTCTTTCTCTTGGCGCTCCCATTCGCTTCGCTCAGGACAAGCTTTGCGCACTTGGTGGTGAGGGAAACTGTCGGCTAATTGCGACCCGATCAAGGGCAAGCGCGGGAAGGCGCGCGCCCACAGCATAGCCGCCCCACCGGCGATCAGCGCTAGCTCGGCCCCCGCCAGGATCGCGCTATAGATGGCGTAGGTCGCGCCCTGGAGCAGGCGCGGCGGCTGGGCCAGCTGCGCCGCGTCCAGTCGCAGCAGGCCGCCAAGCAGCGTCACGCCCGCGCCAGCCAGTCCGGCGGCGACCATCAGCCGCAATGGCGGCGGGCGGCGCGTGGACAGAACGAGGCAGGCGCCGCTCAGCAGGAGCGCGGTTAGCGTCGGCAACACAGGCAGCGTATCGCGCTCCAGTATACTGATGATGGTGGTGCGGTCGCGCTCGCGGCGGTACTCCGGCGGCGTGTACAGATACGGCGACAGGGTGGCGACCTGATCGCCCTGCACAGCCACCAGCACGCGCGGGTGGCCCACCTCGCCAATCACACGGTCGCTTTGCCAGATGAAGCGATGGTCCACACGGTTGGTGCGCGTGACCGTGCTGGACTCGACCAGTGTCGCGCCGGCCAGGTCGAATCGCTGCCGCTCGAGCAGCTCGGTCGCCAGGCGGCGGGCTTGAGCCTGCGGGATCGCCGGGCCGGGCGCGTCCTCGGGCAGGCTGCGATCGAATGCGAGGAGCTCGCCGCGTGCGCCGAGCCAGATCTCCAGCCAATCGTCGCGATCCCACTGGCTGAAGCGCACGCGCCAGGATGCTCGCTTGCCCTCGGCGGCGATCGCCTGGTCGATCCGGCCGGAGCCAGGGTGGTCGCGCAGGTACTCGCCGTCAATGCCGAGCAGCGTCGTGTTGGGGTAGGCCGCGCCGAAGAGCCCCATTGTCGCCAGCCCTAGGCCGCGGGCGGTGGATTCGGCCTGTGCAAGCGCATCGGATCGCGACAAGCTGCGATCGAGCAGTGGCGGCTGGGGCAGCAGCCACAGCGCCAGCAGCCATACTGCCAGCCCGGCAGCCGAAGATATCAAGCGCCAAGAGCGCAAAGCTTGTCCTGAGCGAAGCGAAAGGGAGCGCGAAGGACCAAGCGCATCCAATCGAGTAAGTGTTTCGGCTTTTGACGATGGACGATCGACGATCGACCGCGGTGCATCGTCGATCGTCCATCGCCTGCCGTGAGGGTAGTCGATGAGTCTATCGTCCGACGAAGGAGGATGCGGGGCCGCCAGAGCCTCGGCGTTTTCGAGCGGCAGGCCATGCGCCCGCCGGGCCAGCGCCGGCAGCAGCAGCAGCGCCGCGCCGCCGACGGCCACCACCGCCCCGGCGCGCGTGGCCCAGGAGCCTTGAGCGAGCAGCGGGGCCATCAGTGCGGCGTTGTAGGTGTAGTGCGCCGCCATCGAGCTCAGCACGCCGTAGCGCAGGAACAGCGCGCCGAACACGATTCCGACGATCGTCAGCTCGACCAGCCGGATGAAGAACGGCTGCTGCGAGTAGGTGGTGTGCAGCGACGCCCAGACCACCGCCGTCGTCACCACCGCCAGGCGCGGCATATGAGTGACGCGCTGGAGCAGCATGATCCCGCCGAGCCGGAAGACCAGCTCCTCGCCGACCGCCGGGAGCAGGCCCAGCGCCATCGCGTACAGCCAGGGCAGCGGCGTCGACAGTGCGTCGTCATAATTTGGGTCGACTGGCGCCCATACGCCGAACCAGCGCTGGCCGAGCCAATAGAACAGCGTGATATAGCCCAACTGCGCCACGCCGACGCACAGGCCGATCAGCAGGCTGCGCGCGATCGGCGTGCTGGCCAGGCCGCGCGGCGTGAGCACCTGAGACAAGGAGACCGGAGATTGGAGACTGGAGACTGGAGATTGGGGAGCTTCGTGATCTCTCGGCTCTTGTCTCTTGTCTCTTGTCTCTTGTCTCTTGTCTCCTTGTCCCCTAGCGGTCCACACCAGCGTCTCGCCCGCCATCCCCGCCACGATCACGGTCGCGGCGAGGAGGAGCGCCATGCCGGCATACGCCCCAAGCTGATCGGCCAGGTAGGCTGGCACGCTGATGTCGGTGGGCAAGCCGGCCAGAAACAGCGGTATGCTGTTCAGCGCGGTCGCCAGGCCCACTAGCGCAACGGCGGCCAGCAGCGTTAGGGCGAAGCGTGGCCGCAGCAGCCGTCGGCCGGCCGCCTGGAGCCAGACCAGCCCCAGGCCGGCCATCAGCGTGAAGGCGGCGGTCCAGCCCATGGTGCTCAGCAGCACGCCGCGGCGCAGGTGCCAGCGTGCCAGGCGGCGCCAGCTCTCGGGGATGTTGTAGTACTCATCGATTCGCCCGACCTGGTCGCCAATGATCGTCACGCTGTAGCGGTAGGTCGCCTCGCCGCGCTTGAGCGCCGGCTGCTCCCAGGTGAACGATTGGTCGGTCCGGTTGGGCTGGCGCGTGACCCGTCGCGCCAGCAGGCGCAGCTCGCCGGGCGCCGGCCCAGCGCCAGGGCGAGCCGCCAGTGCCTGCATTGCCAGCCGCTCGGCGCTGGTGATCGGGATGGTCGCGCCGGGCGCCTCTTCCTTGACGATGTGCTGGTAGCTCAGGATGCGACCGGTGCGGCTCGATACATCGACGCTCCACTCCTCAGGATCGAGCGGCGTGAATAGGCGCACGTGCCAGCTGGCGAACTTGAGATCCTTCCTGGCGAGCGCATCCAGCTCGGCTAGGCCGGAGGAGGCGATCAGGTAGTCCTGTGCGGTGGTGTCGGTCTGAAAGCTGGA
>DATFXE010000364.1:0-14811 GCA_035258585.1 Roseiflexaceae bacterium
GATCGGGTGCTGGATCTGAAGCGCTCGGCATTTCGCACCGGCGAACTATCCCTGCGCGTCGTGTGTGACTCCGATGTGCCAATGCTCTTGTGCGATGGCCCGCAGATCCAACAGGCGCTGCTGAATGTGCTGATCAATGCCGAGCAGGCGCTTGCCGGCCGACAGAACCCGCAGATCGTGATTGAGGTCTATACAGCCACGGCGCCAGTCGGGTCGCCAGGGGTTCTGCCCAACCTCACGCGGGCCGGCGGGATGGCCGATGGCGAGCGCATGGTGGTGATCGACCTGGCCGATAACGGCCCTGGCCTGCCATCCCAGGTGATCGATCGGCTGTTCGAGCCGTTCGTGACAACACGGCCGGTCGGCCAGGGTACCGGAATGGGGCTGGCGATCGCCTATGCGATTGTGGCGCAGCAGGGCGGAACGCTTCAGGTCACCAGCGAGCCGGGCCACGGCGCCACCTTCCGGATCGCGCTGCCGCTCGAGCGCAGGCCAGCAGCCCCCGCGCTAGCGCCACAGCCGGATACCGTTACGCCGCGGCTGCCGGGGCGGGTGCTGGTGATCGACGACGAGCCGGCGATCGTCGATCTCGTTACACGCCTGCTCAAGCGCAATGGCTATGTCGTCGAGGGCGTGCAGCAAGCGCGGCAGGCCTTCGACGAACTACAGCGACAGTTCTACGACACGGTCCTGTGCGATATTCGCATGCCCGATATGGACGGGATCGCATTTCATCGTCGATTGGAAAGCCTGAAGCTGGAGCGCGAACCGCGACTGGTGATAATGACCGGCGATACGAGCAATGCGCGCACCGAGGATTTTCTGCGCCAGTACGACCTGCCGGTGCTGCGTAAGCCATTTACGCGGCAGGAGTTGCTGGCGGTGATCGCTGGCCATCAGGATTAGTGATGGGAACCTATGCTAGACTACGACGCGATCGTCGTCGGTGGTGGGGTGATGGGCTGCGCCAGCGCCTATCACCTGGCCAAGCGCGGGTGGCGCGTACTGCTGCTGGAACAGTTCGCGCTGGGGCATGATCGCGGCAGCTCGCATGGCCACTCGCGAATCATACGGCTGGCCTACGACGCGCCGGACTATGTGCGGCTTGCCCAGGCGGCCTTCCCGCTCTGGCGCGCCCTGGAGCAGGAGTCCGGCGCCACACTCATGCTCCAGACCGGTGGGCTGGACTTCGCGCTGCGCGGCACGCCCTCGTTCGAGGCCACTCGGGCAACGCTGACGAGCATGTACATCGAGCACGAGCAGCTTGACAGCGCGGAAATATCGCGGCGCTTCCCGCAGTTCCAGCCCCCTGCTGATATCGTCGGCGTCTATCAGCACGACTCCGGTATCCTGGATGCAAATCGCTGCGTGGCCACACTGGCGGCCGAGGCGCGCCGCAATGGTGCGGAGCTGCGCGACAACCGGCCAGCACGCCAGATCAGCGTGGCCGGGGATGGTGTAGAGGTGCGGACCGATGCCGCAACCTATCGCGCCGATCGGCTGATAGTGACGGCCGGCGCATGGGCGGGGCCGCTGCTGCGCCAGATCGGGCTGGATCTGCCGCTCAGGGTGACAAGGGAGCAGGTGGCGTTTTTCGCGCCGAAGAGCGCGGATGGTGGGGCTGGTGGCTCGGATCAGTTCGCGCCCGGCCGCTTCCCGATCTTCATTCACCATACAGATAATACCCCATCTCCATACGGATTCCCGATCTTTGGCCTGCCCGGCGTCAAGGTCGCCTTTCATCTGAGCGGCCCTACCGTCGATCCGGCAGACGACGATCGCGCCGCCGATCCCGCCATCACCGAAGCGCTGCACGCCTATCTCTCGCGCTGGATTCCGGGCGCCGCGGGCGATCTGCTGTTCAGCCAAACCTGCCGCTACACCAACACGCCTGACGAACACTTCATCGTCGATCGACATCCCGAATATCCACAGATCGTGATCGGCTCGCCGTGCTCCGGGCACGGCTTCAAGTTCGGCGTGCTGATCGGCGCGATTCTGGCCGACCTGGCCGAGCGCGGCGCGACAGAGCATCCGATCGGGATGTTTGGGCTGGGGCGATTTGGGCAGGCTTAGCGCTGAAGCCGATAAACTGTGTAACCCTGGCTGCGGTAGGCTTCGGTCAGGAGCGTCTGGCGTGCGATCTGTTCGCGCCAGCCGGCTCCATTCTGAGGCGCATGGCCAGCAGAATTGCCAGCAGCATGCCGCACAGCAGCGCTCGTAGTATTCTGCGTGCCCCGGCAGCGGCCAGCGCCAGCGCGAACAGCCAGGTCAGCAGCCCGATCGCAGCGACCTAGAGTGGTATGATCCAGCCCGTACCGCCTAGACTGCGCCAGGTGGCCTCGAACACCACCACCCCAAGCTCGCGCGGCGGCCCGTCGGTTGCGCCAGCCGGCGTATAGACGTCGCTCCGAATAAGGATGTCGTTTGCGCTTGTGATCGCCCAACGCGCCCGGGCGAGCAGGTGATACGTGCGCTCGCCCCGCGCTGCAAGCGATATCGAGACCGAGTCGTTGATCGCTATTGTCAGCGGAACAGGCGCGGCATCTGGTCGTGGCGCGGCGATCGTAAGATCCAGCACATGCGCGCCAGGCGATTGCCCGGGCAGCCGCAGCAGGCTCTCGGCGCCGGTCCAGCGGAAGCCGCGGCCTGGGGAGGCGAGCCTCCCCGAACATTTCTTTTTTCCGCCCCGGCTGGCGGCGGAGCCGCCAGCCGGGGCGGAAAAAAGAGGGTTCTTGGAGGGACGTAGTCCCTCCAAACCTCCCTATTTCGAGGCGACCGCGTAAGCCCTGTTGTTGAGGGGAACAATAAAGTTTGTGAAATCATGGTATACTAGCGCTGCTGAGCGCTGACAATGACGTCGTGCGGAGGTCTCCTATGGATTTCGAGCTGACCCAAGAACAGCAGATGATTCGCCAGGCGGTGCGCGAGTTCGCCGAGAAGGAGATCGCGCCCAACGCCCGCCATGTCGACGAGACCGGCGAGTTTCCCGCCGCGACGTTTCGCAAGATGGGCCAGCTTGGCTTGATGGGCATACCCTTCGCGGAGGAGTACGGCGGCGCCGGCGCCGACAGTGTGAGCGCGGCGATCGCCGTCGAGGAGGTCGCGCGCGCCTGTGGGTCGACCGCGCTGGCCTATTCGGCACATATGGGCCTGGGCAGCGCTCCGATCGCGCTCTTCGGCACCGATGAGCAGAAACGCACCTTTCTGAAGTCGGCCGCCGAGGGCAAGTATATGGCCGCGTTCGGCCTGACCGAACCGCACGCCGGATCGGACGCTGGGGCGACCCGTACGACCGCGCGGCTGGAGGGTGACGAGTGGGTGCTCAACGGCGCAAAGATGTGGATCACCAATGCGCCGATGGCTGGCCATATCATCTGCACTGCTGTGACCGACGCGGAGAAGGGCAAGAACGGTATCAGCGCGATCATCGTGCCCGGTGGGACGCCGGGGATGTCATTCGGCAAGCACGAGCCGAAGATGGGGCTGCGCGGCTCGGTCAGCACGGCGATCACGCTCGATGATGTGCGCGTTCCCAAGCAGAATCTACTTGGCGAGCGCGGGCGCGGCTTTATTCAGTTCTTGCAGGTGCTCGACGGCGGCCGGGTTGGGATTGGCGCGATGGCGGTCGGGCTGGCGCGCGCGGCCTTCGATGCCGCGTCGGCATACGCCAAAGAGCGCACCGCCTTTGGCAAGCCGATCGGCGCATACGAGTCGGTCTCGAATATGATTGCCGATATGGCCACCGGCATCGAGGCGGCCCGGCTGATGGTCTACCAGGCCGCATGGCTGAAGGACCAGGGCCGGCCGTTTGCCAAGCACGCCGCGATGGCTAAGCTGTTTGCCTCGGAAGTAGCCGAGAAGACCTGTCGCGATGCGATTCAGGTGTTTGGCGGGTATGGCTACAGCCAGGAATTTCCGGTCGAGCGGATCTACCGCGACCAACGCCTGCTGACGATCGGCGAGGGCACGTCGGAGATCCTGCGGGTGGTGATCGGCCGGCACGTGCTGGGTGGGTTCGTCGGCATCTGAGCCGTTAAAACATTGAAACGTTAGAACGTTGAAACGTTGCAACGCTCTAACATTCAAACGTTCTAACGTTCTAACATTCTAACGCTGTAATGAGGTAATCGCGCATGCCTGACAATGACGAAAAGAAGGCCCGTCTCGAGGCGATCCGCGCCGCCAACCGCGCCAAGGCTGAGGCCGAGGGCCGCGCGCCGGCTGAGGCGCCGGCAGCCTCAGCTGTGGCCGAAGCGCCAGCTGTGGCTGCGCCGGCCGCTGGCACCAATATGTCCGATGAAAAAGCAGCCCGGCTGGCCGCGATCCGCGCCGCAAATGCCGCCAAGGCCGGCGAGGCTCAGGCGGCGACTGCCACGACCACTACTCTGAGCGCGCCGGCCGCTGCTCCGGCCGCGCCGCGTCAGGCGGCGGCCCCGGCTGCGGCCGCGCCACGGCCCGCCGCAAAGCCGGCCGCGCCGCCCCGCAGGCAGATCCCACGCCTGTATAAGGTACTTGGCGGGATCGTCTTCATGACCATCGTCTGTGTCTTGCTGGCAACCACGACACAGCAGTACATTCTTGCGGTTATCTTCGGCGTGCTGCTAGGTGGGGCGTTTGGCCTGCTGTTCGGCAGCTGGCCGCCCGGCCCAGGCGACGAGGTAACGGGCGGGGAGTAGCCTGCCAACGATGAACAGCGAACGATGAACGATGAATGGTGAAGGAACGATGACCTTCATCGTTCATCGTTCATCGTTTTGAATGGAGGAACAACGATGTTCGAACCCGAAGAGCAGATCCGCGCCGCGCACGAGGCCTGGGAGCAGCAGACGCTCTGGCCGGCGCTCCAGAAAGCAGCCGAGCGCGACGACGCGTTTATGACCACATCCAGCGCGCCGATCGAGCGGCTCTACACACCGCTCGACCTGGTCCAGAACGATTACGTACGTGATATCGCCCACCCCGGCGAATATCCCTACACGCGCGGCATCCACCCGACTGGGTATCGCGGCAAGCTCTGGACGATGCGCATGTTCGCCGGCTTCGGCAGTGCCGAGGAGACCAACGCGCGCTTCAAGTACCTGCTCGAGCAGGGTCAGACTGGCCTCTCGATCGCCTTCGACATGCCGACGCTGTATGGCCGCGACACCGACCACCCGCTGGTGGAGGGCGAGTTCGGCAAATGCGGCGTGGCGATCTCTTCGCTGGCTGATATGGAGATTCTGCTCGACGGCCTGCCGCTCGACCAGATCAGCACCTCCATGACGATCAACTCGCCGGCGGCGATCATCTGGGCCATGTACCTGGTGGTGGCCGAGAAGCGCGGCATCCCCTGGACAGCGCTGCGCGGCACTACCCAGAACGACATCCTGAAAGAGTATATCGCCCAGAACGAGTACATCTTCCCGCCCGAGCCGTCGATGCGGCTGGTGGTGGATACGTTTGCCTTTGGCGCCGAGCAGGTGCCACAGTGGAATCCGATCTCGATCAGCGGCTATCACATCCGCGAGGCCGGCAGCACCGCCGCGCAGGAGCTGGCTTTCACGCTGGCCGATGGGATCGCCTACGTCCAGGCGGCGACGGAGCGCGGCCTGGATGTGGACACGATCGCGCCGCGGCTGTCGTTCTTCTTCAACGCGCATAACGATTTCTTCGAGGAGATCGCCAAGTACCGGGCTGCCCGCCGCGTCTGGGCGCGCACCATGCGCGAGCGCTTCGGCGCGAAAAGCCCGCGCTCCTGGTGGATGCGCTTCCACTCCCAGACCGCTGGCTGCTCGCTCACGGCCCAGCAGCCCGAGATCAACATCATCCGCACCACCATCCAGGCGCTTGCAGCCGTTCTGGGCGGCACACAGTCGCTGCACACCAACTCGATGGACGAGGCGCTGGCGCTGCCCTCCGAAAAGGCCGTCACGGTGGCGCTGCGCACGCAGCAGGTGATCGCCGAGGAGAGCGGCGTGGCGAATACGGTCGACCCGCTGGGCGGCTCGTACTTCGTCGAGGCGCTGACCGATCGGATGGAACGCGAGTGCCTGGAATACTTCCGGCGGATCGACGACCAGGGCGGCGTGATCGCGGCCATTCGCAACGGCTACTTCCAGCGCGAGATCGCCGACGCGGCCTATCGCTACCAGCAGGAGATCGACGACGGCATGCGCGGGATCGTCGGAGTGAACAAGTATGTGATCGACGCACCGCTGGAGATCCCGATCCTGGAGATGGATCGCGAGGGCGAGGCGCGCCATCTGGCGCGACTCAATCACATCCGCCAGTCGCGCGATAACGCGCTGGTGCAGCAGCGCCTGTACGAGCTGCGCGCCGCAGCCGAGGGCGACGCCAACCTGATGCCGCCGCTGCTGGAGTGCGTGCGGGCGTACGCCACGATGGGCGAGATGTGCGACGTGCTGCGCGAGGTGTTCGGGGTGTACCAGGAGACGGTGGTGGTATAATCATCCATCCATGTCGTAATTGAAATGGACATATCTACATGACAACTCGCACCTTCCGCCGCCTCTTTCCCCCATCCGTGCCCGATTCCGGCCCGGCCTACTGGCTGCTATTTCATGATGCCGATCTGCTGATGCCGGCCGATGGTGTACCAACCCTGCTGGCAGGCACATCCGCCGCGCTCGATGGCGTCGAGGTCGGCGAATCGTTTTTGCTCGGCACGCTGGATGGCCAGCCGCTGCTCGTGGGCGTGCTGCCGGCGGATGCGCCTATACCGGCGGGTTACCAGCCGCTGGGGCTGCGGGATGTGCTGGCGCAGGGCGACGCCGAGCTGATCTCACTCGCCAGCTATGCCGCTCACCTTACGCACTGGAATCGCAGCAATCGGTTCTGCCCAACCTGCGGGCTGCCGCTCAGCCAGCTCAGCGATGCCAGCTGGGGCCGCGGCTGCGCCAACGGCCACACGCTGTACCCGCCGGTCAGCCCGGCGACGATCGTGCTGATCCACGATGGCGATCGCGTGCTGCTGACCAGCAAGCCCGGCTGGGGCAAGCGCTACAGCCTGGTGGCCGGCTTTCTTGAGCCGGGCGAGACGCTGGAGGAATGCGTCGCGCGCGAGGTGCGCGAGGAGGTCGGCGTGGAGGTCGCCGATATTCAGTATGTGCGCAGCCAGGCCTGGCCATTCCCACAGCAAATCATGGTCGGCTTCCTGGCGCGCTACGCCAGCGGCGATATCGCCGTCGATACCAGCGAGCTGGCCGACGCGCAATGGTTCACGCGCGACACGCTGCCTGAGCTGCCGCCGCCCTACACGATCTCGCGGCAGATTATCGAGCTCTGGCGGAACGAAGGCCGTAGCGCGTTAGAAGGTTGGAAAGTTGAAGGTTAAAAGGTTGCGCGCTGATTTCGCAGCACTCAATGCAAGAAACCAGGATATTCGACGCTGAACTTTCTAACTTTCAAACCTTCTAACTTGCTAACTGTCGATCTTGGGCCAGCAGATCCTCACGCGGTGGGCTGAAGGTATCGATCACCAGCGTATCCTCCAGCGCGTCGACGGCGTGAGGTGTCCCGCCGGGGATGCACAGCGAGTCGCCAGCGCCCAGCTCTTGTGGAGCGCCTGCGACCATGAAGCGCAGCCGCCCGTGCAGCACGTAGGTGAGCTGCTCGTGCGGGTGCTGATGCTCGGGCAGGTGGCTGCCGATATCCAGCACCACTAGCATCTGCATCATGTGCTCGCCGGCCGCGACTGTCCGCCGCCGGATGCCCGGAACCATCGTGATCCAGCGATCGTCGATCCGTTGAGTCATGCTTCTCCCTTTCTATACGCAATTGTTCCTTACACCATTCCTTCTCAACTGACAATTACGACATAAACCTCTTTGCAACAAAACAGGGCTGCGCAGCGTCTACGTCATGCGCCCAACTGATGACCCGGCGCGCGATACTGGAGTGATGCATGGACGCAATCGTAAACATCTTCTCGGCCTTTGGCCTCTCCACCGCCGCCGGGCTCAACGCCTACCTGCCGCTGCTCACAGTTGGTCTGCTAGCGCGCTACACCAACCTGATTCACCTGAGCGGGCCGTACGAGCTGCTATCGAACCCGGTGGTGCTGCTGGTGATCGCGGTGTTGGCGCTGCTCGACTTCATCGGCGACAAGATCCCGGCGGTGGACCATACCCTGCATGCCGCCGGCCTGATCGTCGCCCCGATCGCCGGCGCGATCCTGTTCATGGCCGCCAACAGCAGCACCGGCAGCGTCAGCCCGCTGCTGGCCGCGATCTGCGGCGTGCTGATCGCTGGCACGACCCACAGCGCGCGTGCGACCGCCCGGCCGCTGGCAACTGTCACAACAGCTGGCGTGGCCAATCCGGTGATCAGCTTCTTCGAAGATGTGACCTCGCTGGTGCTTTCGGTCGTTGCGATCATCGTGCCAGTCCTGGCCTTCGTGCTAGTGCTGGTGTTTGCGTTCCTGATGGTGATGCTGTTCCGGCGCGTGCTTCAGCGTAGGCGCTCTTCGACATAAGTGCGTTCTCAATTCGAGTGACGAAGGACCAACGACCAAAGACCAAAGGGGCGACGCTTACTCGTCTTTGGTCCTTCCTCCTTCGTCCTTCGTCCGATTGGCCACAATCTGCGCGAACGACCGCCCATGCAGCTCCGCGATCGTGATCCCCGCTACCAGCGCTTGCTGCTCGTCCAGCGCACCGCAGGCGATTCCTCGCAGAAAGAAGTTCAATAATCCCTGGCCGGTCGCGGCGTCGTCGAAGGTGTTGCCTAGCAGCGTCGCCTGGGCAGCGCGCTCGACAAAGGCGCGTAGTCGCCGCGACGCCTCGGGCAGCTGCTCCAGAAAGAAGGCGTAGACCGCGGCATAGCGCGCCGGTAGCTGGGCCGGGTGCAGATCCCAGCTCTGGTAGAACCCATGCCTCAGCGAGCGCCGGATGTTGTCATAATGCGCGCGCCAGGCGGCATGCACCACGGCGCGGTTCTCAGCCTGCCGCTGGCCATCCAGCGGCTGAGCGGCGCTCGCGCGGTGCGGCCCGATCGGCAGCACCGTTGTAGCGCCATCGCTGAGCCGGACGCCAGTGCCGGCCAGGCTGGCCTGGAGCGCGTGGCGGGCAAAGTCGGCGGCCGGGTGGTCGTGGGTTTGCTCGCCTGCGGTGATATCGCAGCTGGCCGTGTAATCGTAGGTGCCAAAGGCGGCCGAGACCACCCGGCCGCGGCCGGCCTGGATCAGCGCCGGCGCGGCGATCTGGCCGTGATGGTCGACGATCGCCTGGGCGGTCTCGATCATCAGATCGACCTCGATCGCGCCGGGGGCGATGCCAGTGTGAGCTTCCAACAGATCGAGCAGATCGGCCAGCGTGCCAACCTGTTCCGGGATCGCCACCTTCGGCAGCGTCACGACGAAGTGTCGCGGGATGGCTCCGCCGGTATGCGCGGCCAGGGTCGTGATCACGATATCGAGTGTGCGGATGGCCCGCTCCAGCGACTCAGGCGCGAACGATTTGACGCGAATGCCGATAAATGGCGGCAACGCGCTCTCGGCTATCGCCTGGGCAAGCTGCTCGCCCGCCAGCACGGCGTGGCCATCCTCCTCGGCATCCGAGCGGTAGCCGTAGCCATCCTCGAAGTCGATCCGCAGATCCTCGACCGGCTCGCGCGCCAGCTTCTCGCGCACCCGCGTGTAGATTGTGCGCGCTAGCTCGACGGCTGGCGCCACTTCGGGTCGAACTGCCAGCGCGTCGATATCTGTCTCTGGCTCTAGCAGTGTTTCCGCGCCCGCTAGCCCCAGGGCACGGGCGAAGACTGCGAAGTTGGGCGCGTGCTCGTCCATGCTGGCAAGCGCCAGCCGGCCCAGCCGCATATGCCCGCCGGCCTTATAGAGGTGCGCCCCGCCATACACGCTATGAATTGGCTGGCGTTCGATCGAGGCGCCGGGGTAGCGCTGGTTGAAGCGCGCGTTCGCCTCTGATAGGTGTTGCGTGATTTCGGCGAGAGGCTCAGGTGCGAGCGATAGATTCATGCATAGGATCCCGATATGTTGATTCTGTCAGGCAGCTCGGCGATAGCATTATACCATCGGTGTGTGGCAGGAGAACGTTTCGATTTTGCGGGTCGCGGGTGCTCGTTCGGGGCGGCGCAGCGGCCCCGAACGAGCACCCGCGACCTTTTCTTTGATGGTAGTTACAGGATGACCGGTAAGATACGTTAAACACGGCTAGAAAAGCGCCGCCGCATACGTTTTGATAGATATCATCCAGTTTGCGAGATTGCCCGATGGACGACGAGCGCACCCAGCTCCTACAGCTGCGGTAGCAGCACCAGCGCCGGCTCCAGCTGCTGGAGCAGCAGGCCGGCACCCATGGGCTGAACGTCTGGGCTGAACGTCGCGCCGGAGAAGCAGATCGAGATCGAGGATCTGCGCATCGCAATCGCCGGCGTCGATGCCCAACTTGGCGCGCTGGCGGCGCTGCGGCTGCCTGAGCCGGTGCCCGATTTCGTCGGGCGGGCCAACGCGATCGAGCGGCTGGCTCAGGCGCTGCGCGCTCGTGGCGGCCGGGCTGCCATCAGCAACAGCTGGCGATGAAACGTGCGATCGGCGATCGTTGTGGGGAGGCGAATGCATTGTTCAACTTGAGCCTGGTGGAAGCTGCCCTCGGCGATAGCACTCAAGCGATTGGCCATGCTGAGGCGGCTCAGCAGATATTTGAGGAGCTAGATGTGTCGTAATGGCGCTACGGTTGGGTCTGCTCGGCGGCGCCAACCACATCCTCGGCAGTTGGTAGGGCCGTCTCGCTTGGTGCTGCTAGGGCGGCCGGCGGTGGCGCGGGCGCGTCGATCTGGTAGAGCGCGACGACCTCCGCGCGCGCCAGGGCCGCGAAGTCGCGCGTAAGCGGAGGGAAGCCGCTCATCAGCGGGTAGACCTGGATGTTGCGCAGCGGCACGAAGTCATCCGTGATCCGCTCGATCGCCTCCGGGAGCGTGAGGTCGGGCCGCTTATGGAACGTGGCGCGGACGACGAAGGCGCTGGTGAAGAACATTGCCGCGATCGGCACCACGCCGCGCAACTGCTCGTCGCGCGGGTAGTCCTCCGGCGGCGCAGCCTCCTGGATGGTGGCGACCAGCAGCGCCTTGGCCCGATCGACTAGCAGGTTTGGTATGCGCTGAGCTTGCTGCGGGCGCTCCAGCGGCGCGATCGTCGCCTCGCGCAGTGGGATGTACTGTCGCTGCTCGCCGTTGATCGCATCGCTGACGCGCCGGTAGATCGCCAAATCGTAGGCGCCGGCGATCAGCAGGCTGGCGGTATAGATTTCGATCCGGTGGGTGTAGATGTCGCTCATAGTGAATTGAGATAGGACTTACGATGTTGGCGTTTTAGCGGGGGCGCGGGGCCGCAGGCCCCCGAGAACCTTCTTTTTCAGAAAGAGGTTCTTTGGAGGGCAAAGGCCTCCAAACCTCCCAACTGCGTAACTCCTACTACATTTATCACTCCCCTTGCGATGCTAGCTTATATCCGAATCCGCGCACGGTCACCAGGAACTGCGGGTTGCCGGGGTCCTGCTCGATCCGCTGGCGCAGGCGATAGACCAATGCGTCGATCGCATTGTAGTCGTATACCTCGTAGTCCCAGACGTTCTGGGCGATCTCGTCCTTGCTGATCACCTGGCCCTTGTGTGAATATAGCAGCTCCAGCAGCTGGAACTCTTTCACAGTCAGCGGCGGCGTCAGCAGCGTGCCGTTTACATAAACTTCCTTGGCTCGGCTGTCGATCCGCAGCCCCTCCTCGACCGCGCGGACGCGTTTGAGGATCTCGACTGGGAGCGGGCCTTTCTGGGTGGCCTCCGGATCGTTGAAGATGATCTCGGTGTCGGCGACCCAGACTTTGTCCTGATTACGCAGCGGCCGTGCGCCCTCGATCCGGTCGCCATTCAGGTAGGTTCCATTTGTGCTTTCGAGATCGCGGACAAAGTAGCCGCTCTCATCATGCTCTAATCGCGCGTGCCGGCGCGAGGCCAGCGGGTGGTCGATAATAATGTCGTTGGCGACATCGCGACCGAGCGTGAGCACAGGTTTGTCCCATTCAATCTGCGTAGGGTTAGCATCCTGACGTCGTATAACCAGGAGCGGTGCGGGGTTTGGCTGCATGGAGCACTCCTCAGCATAGACACCCGCGCGGTTTTCAATCCAGCGCGCAATATGGTACAATCGCTCTACTTGTCAAGGATTATACCATCAGGGCGATGAAAATACCAGACGTTTATACCAGTCGGCAGTCAGCAGTCGGCAGCTAGCAGGATACTTCGGCATACTGCTTACTGCTTACTGCTGACTGCTTACTTTTCGGGAGCCCTCGTTGACACACCTGATCGGCCAGCAGCTCGGGCGCTACACGATCCAGGAGGAGATCGGGCGTGGCGGGATGGCGCGCGTCTATCGTGCGCAGGATTCCCAGCTCAAACGCACCGTGGCGATCAAAGTGCTGCTGCCGCAGCTAGCGGTCGATCCCGAGTTCGCGCAGCGCTTCGAGCGTGAGGCGGTGACGGCCGCCAATCTGCGCCACGCCAATATCGTGACGATCTACGATGTCGGCGATCAGGATGGGCTGCGCTATATCGCGATGGAGTATGTGCGCGGGCGCACGCTGCACACGATCATTGGCGAGCGTGGCGCGCTGGGTCTTGGCTACGCGATCACGATTATCGGCCCGGTTGCGGCCGCGCTCGACTACGCGCATCGCCAGGGCGCGGTCCATCGTGATATCAAGCCCCAGAATATCATGATCGACGTCGATGGGCGCGTGCTGCTCACCGATTTTGGGATCGCGCAGCCGCCCGAGAGCGGCAGCGGCGAGCGCTTGACCCGCACCGGCATTTTTATGGGCACGCCCGAGTATATCTCGCCCGAGCAGGCTTCGGCCCAGCGCGTGGATGGGCGCAGCGACCTCTACTCGCTTGGTATTGCTACCTACGAGGTTATCACCGGCAAGGTACCCTTCTCCGGCGCGACGCCGCAGCTTATCGTCGCGCACGCGCAGAAGCCACCGCCCGCGATCTCGACACAGGATCAGGATCTGCCGCCTGAGCTGGATCGAGTGATGGCCCGCATCCTGGCCAAGCGGCCGGAGCAGCGGTTTGCGACTGGGGCTGAGTTCGTCGATAGCCTGCGCGATGTTGCGCGTCGGCATGGGCTGGCTGTAGCCAGCCCGCGGCAGCTGGCCACGCTGGTAGGGCAGCCCGCCGCTCCGGCGACCGACTCGACCATCGCGCGTAGTCGCGATCAGGCGCCGCCCGCAATCAGCCCACCGGTCATGCCGCGCCTGGGACCATCCGACCCGACACAGGTCGGCCCCACGCCGCACCGGCCAGCCGCGCCCACTTTGCCCTCGCGGCCGCGCTCGGCGGTGCTGCCACCGGTCCTACCGCTGGAGGATGAGCACGAGGAGTTCGAGGATGAGCCGGAGCGCGCGCCTGCCGCGCCGCCGCGCCGCCGCGTCCCGCCGCCCGAGCCGCCGGATGATGGCGGAGGCAGGCGTGGGGCATTGCTGATTGGCGGTCTGTTCGGCGGCCTGCTGCTGGTGGTACTATTTGTGATCATCAGCCGCTCGTTCTCGGGTGGTGGTCCCGCGGTGACGCCTACACGCCCGCCGAGCGCAACCCTCAATCCAACCCAGGTGACCAAGACGCCGACTCCTACACCCACAGCCACCCTGACACCGGCTCCAACCGAAACGCCAACCGCACCGTCGACCGCGTTTACGGCCGTGCCGGAACAACCGCAACCGCAGCCGACTGAAGCGCCGGTCGTGCCGCCGCCAGCGCCGCTGGAGCCGACCGTGACACCCGAGCCGCCCCCGCCAGATACGCCGACGGCGACGCGGGAGCCGCCGGCGACAGCTTCTCCAACAAAAGCGCCGCCGGCGACAGCAACCTCGCCGCCGACCGCCACAGCCGCCGCGCCGCCGGCCACGCCGACAGGAGCGACCGTATCGCCGTCGCCGGAAGCAACCGCGGCGGCGACTGTTTCTCCGGCGCCGAGCGCGACCACGGCGGCGATAGCTAGCCCCACCCTGGCCACAACAGCCGCGACGGCCGCGCAGTCGCCTGTGGCAACAGTTGAGCTGGCTACGTCCACCAGCGAGCCGCCGACTTCGACGCTGCAGCCAGCACCCGAGCCGCCGTCGGCAACGCCAACGCCCTAGAGCACCTTCGGCGCAGGGGTTAGGACTACAACCGCACTAACTGGTTGGATCCGCGGATTACGCAGATTTTGCGGATAGATAGTTTCGTGAAGAATCCCGTATCCGCTTTATCCGTGCTATCCGCGGATAACAACTACGCTAGTAGTGTTAGGAGTTAGCAGTTGGGAGATGGATGACTCACAACGGCCATCATCGCTTCCGCGTACATTGGTTCTGCCGGATGACTTGCATGACGCGATCGCGCGCGCGCTCGCTGGCGTACCTGCGGCGCGCTGGTTGCGCGAGGCGCGGCAGCTGAGCGAGCGCTACCGCGCGCCGCGGAGGGAAGGCGATGCGCCGCTTGCCACAGGCGAAGCACAGGCGCTCGGCTACGCGGCGCTGATGATGCCGGCGACCTACGCCCAGCTGCGCGGCGCGCTGGCCGCGACGGCGGCGCGCATCCCCGGATGGGCGCCCACCACAATGCTCGACCTCGGCAGCGGGCCGGGCACGGCGCTGTGGGCGGCCGCCGCGCAGTGGCCCTCACTGGGCGCGTTGGCGGCCTGGGAGCGCGAGCCGGCCCTGATCGCGCTGGGTCGCAGCCTCGCCCATGCCAGCCGATCGGCTGTAGTTCGCGATGCACGCTGGGAGCGCGCCGATTTGCGAGCGTTCGAACGTTT
>DATFXE010000365.1:0-4712 GCA_035258585.1 Roseiflexaceae bacterium
GCGTCGTGGCGGGCAGCGGAGGTATACACGCCGAAGATCAGCGCGGAGGAGCGAGAGGAGCGACGATCACGCTGGCAACGTGCGGTCGCGCTGGCGATGGAGATGTACGACGTGGGAGGGAACGGCCATTAAGTAGAGGAGGACATCTATGTCGCTCGAACAAGCCGGAGTTTCCAAGGAAGTTGCTCAGGGCGCTCAGGAACAAGCCGTCCACGACGCCGATGTGCATGAGCTGCACAGTCTCGGCTACGCGCAGGAGCTGCTGCGGCGTATGAGCGCGTTCTCCAACTTCGCGATCTCGTTCGCGATCATCTGCATCGTCGCGGGCGGAATCACCGCGTTCGGCAACGGCCTGAGCGCGGCCGGCGGCGCGTCGATCGGCATCGGCTGGCCCATCGGCGCTCTTTTCGCGTTCATCGTGGCGATGGCAATGGGCCAGATTGCCTCGGCCTACCCGACGGCCGGCGGTCTGTACCACTGGAGCTCGATTCTGGGCGGGCGCGGCTGGGGCTGGGCGACCGCCTGGTTCAACCTGCTCGGGCTGATCTTCGTGGTTGCATCAGTGGACGTGGGCCTGTTCCTGCTGTTCAATGGCTTGATCATGACCCCGATCTTTGGTGTGGATCTCACTCAGATCGGCAACCTGGACTTTTTCGGCTCCACGTTTAACGTCCCGCAGTTCATCATCGTCGCCCTGATCGTGGTCACACAGGCGCTGTTCAATCACTTAGGCATTCGCATGACCACGCTGCTGACCGACTTCAGCGGCTATTTGATTTTCGCGACCGCGATCGTATTGACGATCGCGCTGCTAGTCTTCGCGCCTAGCCTCGACTTCTCGCGGCTGTTCACGCTCACCAACTATACCGGCACGACGGTCGGAAGCGGCGATGCGGCGTATACCCTGTGGCCAGCAAGCGACAGTATACTCAAGGCCTTCCTACTGGGCCTGCTCCTGGTCTGCTACACGATCACCGGCTTCGACGCCTCGGCGCATACATCCGAGGAGACGCGCGATGCGGCGCGGATCGTCCCGCGCGGCATGATGCAGTCGGTGTTCTGGTCGGGCCTGTTCGGCTACATCATGGTCTGCGCATTCGTCCTGGCGATGTCGAGTGTCGCGGACGGCGTCGCGCAGGGCAGCAACGTATTTTACTGGCTGCTCGGCGATTCGGCGATGCCGAACTTTCTGCGCGGCCTGCTCAGCATCGGAATCGTGGTGTCGAACTACCTGTGCGCGTTGGCCGGGCTGACGTCGCTCTCGCGCATGACCTATGCCTTCGCGCGCGATGGCGGCCTGCCGTTCTCGAACGCCCTCAAGACAGTCAGCCCAAGCTACCGCACGCCCGTCGTGGCGATCTGGGTCGGCGCAGCGCTCACAATCATCGGGACGCTGTATGCCCCCGCGTTCTTCGTGCTGGCGGCCGGCTGCGCGGTCTACCTGTACCTTTCATACGCCATGCCCGTGGCGGCGGGCCTGCTGGCCGAAGGCAAGTCCTGGAATCATAAAGGGCCGTTCAACCTTGGCGCGTTCTCCAGGCCAGTCGCGATTCTTGCGATCGTTGGCGGCCTGATCCTGGCATGGACCGGCTTCCAGCCGCCGAACGAGAAGGTGCTGTATGTCGGCGTTGGCCTGGCGGTGGTGATGGCAGTGTTCTGGTTCGGCTTCGAGCGCCGCCGCTTCCAGGGCCCGCCGACTGGTGAGCGGATCGCACAGCGCCAGACCGAGATCGCCGAGATCGAGGCACGGCTCGAGCGCGAGGCAGGCCGATAGCCGAGGCGGCAGTCTCCAGGCGGCAGTCTCCAGTCAGCAGTTACTACCTTCTGCTTACTGCTTCCTGCCGCCTGCTTACTGCGTTCTGGCACATGCGAACGCCCCAGCTAGAGGAACGAACGGCTGACCATCACGTGCTGGTGGCGCACCGCCGTCCCTCAGACCGGGGCGACACTTGTACTGTAGCATGGCGCGCGGTGGCTGTGAATAGGAATGTGGGCCGGGCGGGCGACAGTACCGGGCCGCGAAGTTACTTAGCGCTGCGGTCCTAGACCAGAGACGTGAGACACGAGAGGCGAGACAAGAGAGCAGTCTCGCCTCTCTCGTCTCGCGTCTCTTGTCTCGTGTCTGTGTTCAGTGTCGAGTTATCGTTCTCGCGAGATCGGCCGCCCGCCCGGTGTAGCCCTCGGGAGTCAGCGCGCGCAGCTCGGCCTTGACGGCATCGGCGACATCCAGCGTGTCGACGAACGCGCGCAGGTCGTCGAGGGTCAGCGCGCGGCCACGGGTCAAGCCCTTCAGCACTTCGTATGGCTCAGGGTAGCCCTCGCGGCGTAGGATGGTCTGCACCGCTTCGGCCAGCACTTCCGGGTGAGCGCGCAGCTCTTCCAGCATGCGCTGCCGGTCCACGCCCAGCTTTCCCAAACCCTTGGCGAGGCGGCGGTAGGCGAACAGGCTGTGACCGAAGGCGACACCCAAATTGCGCAGCACCGTGCTGTCGGAGAGATCGCGTTGGAGCCGCGAGACTGGCAGCTTGCGGCTGAAGAACTCCAGCAAGGCGTTGGCCAGGCCCAAATTGCCCTCGGCGTTCTCGAAGTCGATCGGGTTGACCTTGTGCGGCATGGTCGAGGAGCCGACCTCGCCGGCCCTAGGCGACTGCACCAGATAGCCGTCGCTGATATAGCGCCAGACATCCTGGCTCAGATCGATCAGCACGGTGTTGAGCCGCTTGAGCGCATCGCACAGCTCGGCCAGCGAGTCGTGCGGCTCGATCTGGGTGGTTAGCTCTATCGGCTCCAGATCGAGGAAACGCACAAAGGCGCGGCTGAACGCCGGCCAGTCGACATTCGGCAGCGCGACGGTGTGGGCGGCCAGTGTGCCTGTGGCGCCGTTGAGCTTGCCGGTCAGCTTGACGCTCATCAGCCCATTTCGGGCGCGGCGCAGCCGGGCGACGAATACGGCGATCTCCTTGCCGAGCGTGGTAGGTGTGGCCGGCTGGCCGTGGGTGCGCGCCGGCATCGGCGTGTCGGCCTCGCTCAGTGTCAAGTCTGTCAGCGCCAGGCCAAGGTTGGTGATCGCCTGCGCAAGCGCCAGGTCACGCGCCTCACGTAGCAGCAGCGCGTAGGCCAGGTTGTTGACATCCTCGGACGTCAGCGCGAAGTGGACAGCCTCTTTCCACTTGCCCAGGCCGAGCTTGTCCATCTGCTCGCGCAGCCAATACTCGACCGCCTTGACATCGTGGTTGACCTTGCGGTCCCATGCCGCGATCGCCTCGGCATCCTCGAGCCGGAACGCGCGGTACAGCCCGCGCAGCTCGGCGGCGGCCTGCGCGTCGAGCTTTGGCACGAAGGTAACATCGCGGGCTTTGGTCAGAAAAATCAGGTATTCGATCTCGACGCGCACCCGGTAGCGGAACAGCGCAGCCTCGCTGAAGTAGGCCTCCAGCTCGGCCACCTCGGCGCGGTAGCGCCCATCGAGCGGCGACAGCATGGTCAGTGAGTACGACATAAAACCTCATAATCCCTGATACGATCCACGAACACTCACGAAGGGACACGAAGAAAAATAATGCTGATTAACTTTGGTTCTCAGGGGAAACTCGAGTGGAAGAGATATGCGCGATAAATTCAGAATTATCACGTTATCGATCTGTTCTATCCTTAGTGCCCCTTCGTGTATCTTCGTGGATTATCCGTAGAAATCGGTGAATCCCTCGGTCTCCAGCCGTTCCAGCATGCGCCGCACCTTCTCGGCTGATTCCGGGAACGGCGCGGCGGCCACAGCCTCCTGCTCGACGGCGGCAGCTTTGCCCCATTTACTCTGCGGCTGGCCCAGCAACAGCTCCAGCAGAGCCGCCAGCGCGCGCCGCAGCCGCGGTGTGTCGTCGCCGCGCAGCTTGGGTAGAATCTTCTGCTTGATCTGCTGGTCGAGCGCCTCGGCCGGCGGCAGCACGCCACGCGCCCGCTCGATGTAGCGCAGCATCTCGGCGATCGCGCGGTAGCCGAACGGCTGGCCGGCACGGGTCATGATTGCATGGATCTGACTGATGATCGACCAGGCCGCCTCGTCGACGGGCTCACGGTACGATTGGCGGAACGCCTCCAGGTCCACGTCGGTCAACTCGATCACGTTGGCGCGATCAAGTAGCTTGTCCGAGAGCGTGTGGGTGCTCTCGTCGACGTTGACGGTGCCGGTGATCCGCACGTTCAGCGGCAGGCGGAATGGGTTCTGAATCAGCTCGCCGCTGACGGCCTCGACCGTCTCGCCCGGCACGCCCAGGTCGATCAAGTGATCTTCGGTCTCCAGCGCCGAGAGGATCGGCGCCAGGTAGTACTCCGGGCGGGCCAGATTCATCTCGTCCAGGCAGACGAAGAAGGGCGTGGCCGGGTCGGCGGCGGCGCGCTGAAGGAAGCGCAAAAACGGCGTCGGGTGGAAGCGGCTGGTCAGGGCATTGTAGTAGCCCAGCAGGTCGCGCGCGTTGTGCCAATCGGGCTGAACTGCCACCAGCAAATAATGCTCGTTCTCCTGCCCTGGCGCCAGCGCGTCGCCAAAGACCGCATCGGCGTACAGGCGCGTCAGGCGTGTCTTGCCGGTGCCAGAGATGCCGGGCAGAATCACCAGCGGCTTGGTCTGCAGCGCGACATGGTAGGCGCGTATCAGCGAGTCGGCAAGCGCGAAGCCACGCGCGCGGATGCGCTCGACGATCGTCTCGATCGGCGGG
>DATFXE010000366.1:0-8382 GCA_035258585.1 Roseiflexaceae bacterium
CAAGCGCGCCATAAACCTAGATACATTTCTTTGACTAATCTCAGAAAATACGTAATCCAATACCGTAATTCATACGATGCACGGCGGCCGCCCGAGGCGTATAGTGACGGCATCCACTGTCATTTCATCAAGGAGGAACCAGCCGTGGAACAGTCGACCGAGCTGATCGATCTGACCCGGCGCAGCTATGAGGCGCTGTCGAGCGGCGACATCGCATTCTTCGAGCGCCATGTCTCGCAAGACGAGGGCGTGCTGGCGATCGGCACTGATCCGAATGAGTGGTGGAGCGAATACGCTACCATCATTCGCGTGTTCAAGATCCAGCTGGAAGAAATGGGCCCGCTCTCGATCGACGTGGGCACGCTCAATGCCTACAGCGATGGCAACGTCGGCTGGGCGGCGGGCCGTCTCACGCTGCGCCTGGCCGATGGCACCGCCGTGCCATTACGAGTGACGAGCGTCTATCAGAGGCAGCAGGGCGATTGGAAGATCGTGCAGTGGCATGGCTCAGCGGGCGTTCCCAATGCCGATGTCATCGGTAAGGACCTCACGACTGAGTGATGGGAGGTGCACGTCGCAGGCCGCAAGCTCAGTCTTGCGACCTGCGACCCATCAACGCGCGACGACATAGATTGGCCTTATGTCGGCTGTCGGATTAACGACGCCGCTCAGCTGTGCGGCAGCCTGTTGGTAGGCGTAGTACGCTGAACGAAGCTGGTCGGTAGCTTTCGGTTCGAGCAGGCCGGTGTGGTGAAGGGTCGCAGACCTTCCAAGCCTCTGTATTGCCGCACAGCGTGCTGACTTCACGGTCCAGCAGGTATATTATAGACGATGCCGATCGCCCCGACGACCGTTGGATTATGTAAGGGCGCTGGCTGACATACCGATCGCACGATCTGAGAATCACGATCCGCTACCGCTTCGTCGGAGCCGGCGAACTGGACGATACCGGATTGCAACAAATCGATCCGCCCCTGCGTGGAGCCTTCGGCATTATAGCTCAGGACTACGCTTGGCTCGACCTGCTGATAGCGTTTGATCAGCTCCTGGTAGAGCGGATTGGGGAACGTCGCGCCGGAGCCGCTGAGCGCCACCGGAGGCGTGAAATGGCGCGGCGTGAATGGTTGATCGCTGCCTGGCGCGGTGAACACATGCTGGTTGCCCACTTGAATAGCTGTCAGTTGCGCGATCGCTGCTTGCCGAACGACCGCTGGTAGAGGCTCGTAGCCGAGTTGGCGTGCGGCCGCGATCGCCTGTGGATCGCTGATCTCCCAGTACAGGAAATCGGTCAACGCCTGAGCCTGCTCCAAGGTCAACCCGGCCGGGCAGCTTATGATCCAGGTATAGATCGCCAATGGGTAGGCATTTGGGCCTGGTGCGTTCACAATGAAGCCGCGTAGTCGCTGGTCGAGATGGTCAACCGTATTGGCGGCCGCCTCGCTCAGCGTGGAAGAGGATGGGGCGACCCAGTTGCCGGCGGCGTTGCTCAGGATCGCCAGCGGCAGATTTTCGCTCTGGGCGTAGGATGGAGCGACATATCCTATCGCGCCGGGAGTGTTCTTGACGAGCTTAGCCAGTTGAGAGCTTCCGTTCGTCCCTTCACCGGTTGGCCAGGGCTTGCTGTTGGCATCCCCCAGACGATAGGCTGCGCCGATATGATCGGCCCACCAACGGTCTACCTGGACGAAATACTCAGTGATTGCGCGGGTTGACCCCGACGGGTCGCTGCGATAGACCACCTGGATGGGCAGGTCGGGTAAGCTCGCGCCCGGATTGTCGGCCTGGATGCGCGTATCATTCCAGGTTTTGATCTCGCCTCGGAAGATCGCAACCAGCGTCGCCTCAGAGAATCGGAGCTGCAGCGTGCTTGACGCAGGCGCCGCAGCAGTCGTCGGCGCCGCCGCGGTTGGCACGGCGGTGGCCGTCAGCTCCACCGCCGTCGGCGCCGGCGCCGGGGTTGGAGGCGGCGTCGCTGCCTCGGTGGCTGCTTGATTCGGGCCTGGCGTCGGCGAAGCGATAATGATGATCGGCGCGACGGTCGGCGCTTCCGCGCCGGGCACACCGCAACTGGCCAGGCAGATGGTGATCAGCAGCGCGGTGCTGAGTGCGCGCACTACGCGCATTGAGATCTCCTTTCAGTAGCAATGCGACGCCCAATACCCGACACCGTGCTTGATATAGTTAGGACTTACGCAGTTGGCCTTTTAGCCGGGCGCGGGGCCGCTGGCCCCGAGAACCTTGGAGGGCCTTGCCCTCCAAACCTCCCAACCGCGTGACTCCCAAAAGTATCAGGTAGATGGCCGATGCAGCTGCGATCCCGCCCACGCGCCGGCCTTATCTAGCGAGGCTGCGACCCGATTCTGTTAACGTGTCAGCTTCTTATATGTAATCCGGTGCGGGATCTCGGCCGCCTTGCCTAGCCGTTTGCGCCGATCCTCCTCGTAGTCGCTGAAGTTGCCCATATGCCATGTGATCTGGCTATCGCCCTCGAAGGCCAGGATGTGTGTCGCGACCCGGTCGAGAAACCAGCGGTCGTGGCTGACGACGATCGCACACCCGGCGAATGCTTCGATCGCCTCCTCCAACGCCCGCAGGGTGTTGACGTCCAAGTCGTTCGTCGGCTCATCCAGCAGGATGACGTTGGCGCTCTCCTTGAGCATCTTGGCCAGCAGCACGCGGTTGCGCTCGCCGCCGGATAGATTGCGCACCTGCTTTTGCTGATCGGCCCCCAGGAAGTTGAAGCTGGCGACATAGGCGCGCGAGTTCATCTGCCGCTTGCCGAGGTCGATGATCTCGTTGCCTCCAGAAATTTCCTGCCAGACAGTATGCTCGCCGTCAAGCGTATCGCGCAGCTGCTCGACGTATGCCAGCTTAACGGTATCGCCGATTGTCACCGAGCCACTGTCGGGTTTCTCGACGTTCACGATCATACGCAGCAGGGTCGACTTGCCCGCGCCGTTTGGCCCGATCACGCCGACGATGCTGCCGGGCGGAATCGAGATGTCAAGCTCCTCGATCAGCACCCGATCGCCGTACGCCTTCGAGACGTTGTGAAAAGCGATCACTACGTCGCCCAATCGCGGGCCGGGCGGGATGTAGATCTCAAGGTCCTCGCGGCGCCGCTCGTTTTCCTGATTCAGCAGGCTCTCGTAGGCCGTCACGCGCGCCTTGCCCTTGGCCACCCGCGCTTTGGGCGATAGGCGAATCCACTCCAGCTCGCGCTCGAGTGTGCGCTGGCGCTTCGTATCGGCCTTCTCCTCGCGCCGCAGCCGCTCCTGCTTCTGCTCCAGCCACGAGGAGTAGTTGCCCTTCCAGGGAATGCCGTGGCCGCGATCCAGCTCCAGGATCCAGCCCGCCACGTTGTCGAGGAAATAGCGATCGTGGGTGACCGCGATCACGGTGCCCTTGTACTGCTTCAGGTGCTGCTCCAGCCACAGCAGCGACTCGGCATCGAGGTGGTTGGTCGGCTCGTCGAGCAGCAGAATGTCCGGCTCGGTCAGCAGCAGCCGGCAGAGCGCCACGCGGCGCCGCTCGCCGCCGGAGAGCGCGCGGATCGGTGTATCGGGCGGCGGGCAGCGCAGCGCGTCCATCGCCAGCTCCAGCCGGCTGTCGAGGTTCCACGCGTCGGTATGGTCGAGCTGCTCCTGGACCTCGGCCTGCTCGGCGATCAGCGCGTCCATGTCCACATCCGGGTCGGAAAAACGCTCGTTGATCGCTTCGTAGCGCGCCAGCAGATCGACGATCGGCTGGACCGCCTCCTCGACCACTTGCTTGACGGTCTTACTCTGGTCCAGCTCCGGCTCCTGCTCCAGCAGGCCGATGCTGACGCCGGGCGAGAGCATCACCTCGCCCAAGTAGTCCTTATCCTTGCCGGCGATGATCCGCAGCAGCGTGCTCTTGCCGGCGCCGTTCAGGCCCAGCACGCCGATCTTCGCGCCGTAATAGAACGACAGCGAGACATCGCGGATGACTTCGCGATTCGGCGGGTAGATGCGCTTGACGCGCACCATGGAAAAGATGATTTGTTCGCTCATAGGCCAAAGTATAATACCACTGTCGCAGCGCGTCCAATGCCAGTAGGCAGTACGCAGTGAGCGGGAGGCAGTCAGTAGTACCGATAACTGCCGACTGCCCGCTGCTTTCTGGCTGCTGCTGACTGCCGACTGGACCCTAGCTGCCGAATACCAGGCTCGCGAGGTACTCGCCGATCCCAGTCGCGTTGGATGAGTCGAGGTTAGCGAGCACGATCACGGTCACGTGGTCGTTGGGGTAGCGCGCGAAGTAGGTGGCGAAGCCATCCATCAGGCCGGGGTGGCTAATCCGCAGGTGGTCGCCGGGGTGCTCCACCCTCCAGCCGTAGCCGTAATCGTTGAGGAATGGCGTGAACATCTGGGCGCGCAGCGCGGCCGGCAGGGGCGTATCGGTGTAGAGCGCCTGGTCCCAGCGATACAGATCCCCGACGGTCGAGTAGACCGCGCCGGCCGCGAAGAGCGTCGACGCGTCGAGCGGCGGCGCTTTTGCGCCCACGCCGCCATAACCGACAGCATAGCCAGGTGCTGCGCCCAGGCCAGCGTCCACGCCGCTATCGCCCATGTGCAGCGGGGTGAAGATCGCGTCGTGGAGGAAGTCGGCGTAGGATTGGCTCGAGGCCTGCTCGACGATCCGCCCGAGCAGCACATAATCGGAGTTGGCGTAGCTGTAGGTCGTGCCTGGCGCATACAGCAGCGGCTGGTCGCGAAAGCGCGCGATCAGCTGGTCGGCCGTCGCCGGCTGCATCTGGCTTGCCTCGTAGTCGGCGAAATCGGTGTAGTTTGGAATGCCGGAGGTGTGCGTCAGCAGATGCAGGATGGTTATTTCACGCCACGCGTCCGGGCAGTCCGGCAGATGGGTGCAGATCGCGTCTGTGACATTTAGCTTGCCGCGCGCTTGCAGGATCATAATCGCGGCGGCGGTAAACTGCTTGGTGACCGAGGCGAGGCGAAAGCGTGTCTGGGCGGTGTTAGGCGTGCCGTGCTCGGCGTCGGCCATGCCGTAGCCTTTGCTGATAATGATCTTGCCGCCGCGCGCCACCAGGATCGCTCCCTGGAACCAGCCGGCGCTGACGATGTCGTTCATATAGCTATCGATGGTCTGCCCAAGACCGGTCGGCGGCGCGGCTGGCGTCGGGGCCGCGGCAGCCGCGTTTACCGGGGCGGCCTGCGCCACGATAGGCGCCGGGGTGGCTGGCGGGCGCTGTGGCGCTGGCGTGGCGGCGGTTGGGACGGGATTGGTGTTGGCGACCAGCGCCGGGGTCGGCGTGAGCGCGCGCGCGATCGGTGCCTGCGGCGCGGAGAAGACGGCCGGCGCCGATTGTGATGGCCCGTCGCAGCCGGCCAGCAGGCACAGCATACCCAGCGTGGCGATAATCAAGCTATGCGGTCGAGGCATGAGTTCCCTGTATCCACGGTTCGATCTCTGCTCTGGCATTATACTTCGAAAATGATCGCGCGACGCATATGACTATGTTTGCACTTTTTACAAAGCGGCTGGTTGGGGAGGTCCAGGAGGGGCCGCAGGCCCCTCCTGGACCTCCCCAAGCGGGATTTCGGGGGTGCCGGCTGGCGGCTTCGCCGCCAGCCGGCACCCCCGAAATCCCCAATTCGAAGCCACATTCAGTTGCCTGCTTGCCGTAATCTATAGTAGACTGTGTAGAGCAAAATCGGCTCTACCGATTGACACTATCGCCAAGAAGAATCGGGCCAATGAAACAACGCGTTCTCATCCTGTCGGCCAGCGCCGGCTCGGGCCATGTCGCGGCCGCCATGGCGTTGGAGAAGGTATTCGCGCAGTCGCCCGACGTCGACGAAGTGATACACAAGGACGCGCTTGAGTTCACCAACCAGGCGTTCCGCGATTTCTACTCCGAACTGTACCTGACACTGGTCAAGCGCAACCCGCACTTCGTCGGCTGGTGGTACGATGAGAGCGACGAGCCGTGGCGCACCGACCAGGTTCGTAGCATGATGGACCGGATCAGCTTGCAGCCGCTCAGCAAGTTCATCATGGAGTTTCAGCCGCATCGCGTGGTCTGCACGCATTATCTGCCAGCCGGGCTGGTCGCCTTTCTCATGGAGAAGCAGCAGCTCGACACGCACCTGTCGATCGTGACGACCGACTATGATTTTCACTCGCAGTGGCTGAGTAAGCTGTTCAACCGCTACTTCGTGGCGCTCGAGCAGACCAAGGCGCATCTTATCGCGCTGGGTATCCCCGACGAGCGGGTGATCGTCTCGGGCATCCCGGTCGATCCGGCGTTCGGGCATCCGATCGATCGCGCGGCAGTGCTAGCGAAGTATCGCCTCGACGGCGATCGCCCGATCCTGGTCTTTTCGGCCGGTGCGGCGGGTGGCGGCCCGGTCCACGCGACGGTCGAGCAGCTAATGCTGCTGCGGAATGACGCGCAGTGCATCGTGATCTGCGGCCACAATGCTGAGTTGCGGCGCGAGATCGAGGCGCTGGTGGTATCCAAGGCCGAGAAGTTCCGCATTCTGGGCTTCACCGCGGACATGCCCAGCCTGCTGCAGATCGCCACGCTGTTCATCGGCAAGCCGGGCGGGCTGGCGGCCTCGGAGGCGATGGCCGTAGGCGTGCCAATGGTGATCAGCTCGCCGATCCCCGGACAGGAGGAGCGCAACAGCGATCACCTGCTGGAGAATGGCGTGGCAATCAAAACCAACGACCTGACGATCGTGGCGTATAAGATCGACCGACTGCTCGACGACCCCGAGCGGCTGCGGCAGATGCGCGAGAACACGCGCCGGCTTGGCCGGCCCGACGCGGCGCAGACGATCGTCGATACGCTGCTCGATCGCGCGCCGCTGCCGCCGATTGAGATCAGCAAAAAGCACCAGCAACGCATGGTCGAGGTGATCCGTGGCGTCAACGTGGCGCCGCAGGAGTCACGCTGGCCGGCCGGCGAGATCGCGATCTTCGACCAGCGCACCGGCGTGCTGCTCGGCGCGCTGACGGAGGAGCAGTTCGCCTTTCTATCCGACCAGCTGGAGAAAGAGAGCCGCGACGCCGACGATTATTATATCAACGAGTCACTGGTCGAGTCGCTGCGCCTCGCTGGCGGGGATGATGAGCTGCTCGCCCTGCTGCGCCAGGCGCTCGGGCCGGATGGCGAGGGCGATATTCGCTACAGCCGGCGGTAGCTGGGCCGGGAGATGGGAGTTAGGGGTGAGCCGCGGGTGCCGAGTGCCGGGTGAGGGGTGACAGGTGACGAGTGACGACGATGATGTTGTCTCCCTGTCTCCCTGTCTCCTCGTCTCCTCGTCTGCTTGTCACCTCATCAAGGAGCGTACCCATGCCACGCATTCTGATCATGCACGCCTCGGTTGGCTCCGGCCACGTCAGCGCGGCGCGCGCACTGGCGGAGGCGTTCGAGCGCAAGCAGGGGGGCGAGGTGCGCGTCGCCGACATCTTCGACTATGGCAGCCAGGTGTTCCGCGAGACGGTCACGCAGTCGTACCTTCAGCTCAGCAGCAAGGCGCCGCTGCTGTGGAAGATGCTCTACGAGACCACCGACACCAGCGACCTGGACCTGGAGCCGATTCGCCACCGGCTGCAAGGGCGCTTTGGCCGCCCGCTGGTCTCGAAGTTCGAGCGCTTCGTGCGCGCCTACAACCCCGACGTGCTGATCTGCACGCACTTCTTGCCGGTGATGCTGCTGAGCGACCTCAAGGTCGAGGGCGAGTGGAATACGCCGCTCTACTGCGTGATCACTGATTACATGGTCCACAACCAGTGGCTTAACCGCGGCGTGGACGGCTACTTCCTGGCCAGCGATATCACGCGCGCGGCCATGATCGCGCGCGGCGCTGCGCCGGCGATCCTGCATGTGACCGGCATCCCGGTGAAGTTGGAGATCGCCGACCCCAAGCCGGCCGAGGAGATGCGCACGCGCCATCGCCTGCCCACCGGCACACCGCTGATCACGCTGTTCGGCGGCGGCATCGAGCCGCGCCGGGTGCGGCGCATGGTCACGACGCTGCTGGAGAGCACCGAGCCGGCCACGCTGGTGGTGGTGGCCGGGCGCAGCCCCGAGCTGACCGACGCGCTGGCCGACCTGAGCGACGGGCCGCGGGTGCAGCTGCGTCTGCTGGGCAAGATCGACTATGTCGACGACCTGGTGGCAGCGAGCGACCTGGTGATCACCAAATCGGGCGGGCTGATCGTCAGCGAAGTGCTGGCGCGCGGCGCCCCGATGCTGATCGTCGACCCGATCCCCGGCCAGGAGGAGTGGAACGCCGATGTGGTGGCCGGGTCGGGCGCAGGCATCCAGCTGCGCATGCCGGAGTCAGTGCCATACGCCGTGCTCGACCTGCTGACCCAGCCCGAGCG
>DATFXE010000367.1:0-4743 GCA_035258585.1 Roseiflexaceae bacterium
TTTGGATCGACGATCTCGTTTCGTTTTCGCTTTTTCGCCCGCAGAGCGCGAAAACGAAAACAGATCATAAGAATGCGCGCCCTGGCCGCTTGTGAATGCGATGTAAAGCTGCCTACCTGTGGTACAATATCCGCGGTGTAACCCCTGCTTGAAGGACATGGTATCGATGAAGCGCTCCGTTTTGCTCCTGGGATCACTGGCGTTCCTAGTTGGCTGCGCCGGCGCACCCACGACACAGACTTCTCCCACGCCGACTCCAAAGCCCGCCGCCGCGGCTCTCGATAAACCAACCTACACTGTGCAGCGTGGTACAGTGGTCGATCAATTGCAGCTCAGCGGGCGTGTCGGCGCCGTGCAGCAGCAGGATCTCTCATTTACGCAGGATGGGCATCTCAAAACGCTCTACGTCACGCGCACGAGCGTGATCACGGCCGGGCAGCTGCTGGCCGAGCTCGATTTGGGCGAGCTGCCCAATCAACTGCGCCAGGCGCAAGTCGCGCTGGAGCAAGCCCAGCTCGCGCTGGAGCGCGACAAAGCCAAGCGCGTGTTCGATGAGCGCCGCGCCCAGATTGATCTGGAGGAGGCGCGCGCCCAGCTTGCCGATCTGCGCGCGCCGCCCAAGGCCGACGATCTGGCGAAGGCGCAGGCTGCCCTCCAGGAAGCTCAGGCCAACCTGGATTCGACCCGCAGCAATGCGTCGGCCGCCAAGACCAACGCCCAGATTCATCTTCAACAGGCCACCAATACACTGACACAGGCGCAATCGCGCTTCGCGACCGCGCAGCAAAATTGGCAGCATGTGCAGGATACCGGCACCGACCCGATCGAGCCGAGCAAGACAGAGAACGGCAAATCTAAACCCAACCGGCTGAACGGTGCCCAGCGTCAGCAGTACTATGACGCATTTGTCCAGGCCCAGGCCGAGCTGCGCAGCGCTGAGGCCGCGGTTGTCCAGGCTCAGATCGACTATGACACGGCGCGCCAGAATGAGGGCCCGTCGATCAAACAGGCCGAGGCGGCGCTTTCGGTCGCGCAGGCGCAGCTCGATGCGCTGAACGGCGGGCCGAGCGCCGCCGATCTGGCGGCCGCCCGGCGCGCGATCCAGCGCGCCGAGCTGGCGATCGAGGAAGCCAAGCAGGGCGCCGACCCCGAGCTCGACAAGCGCGTCGCCTCAGCTCAGCTCGACGTCGAGCGTATCCAGTCACAGCTGGACGCTGGCCAGATCCACGCGCCCTTCGACGGCAAGATCGCCTCGATCGATATACGCCCCGGCGACGCGGTGCAGGCCTATAAAGCCGTTATCAGCGTGATGAACGAATCGCAGCTCGAAGTCGTGGTCGATTTTATCGGCACCGAGGATGCAACCAAGATCGGCGTCGGCCAGGAAGTCGAACTGAACTTCGCGCGCTACAAAGGCAAGACGGTCAAGGGGAGGGTCGAGCGGCTGCCTTCCAAGCTGACCAACAGCGGCTCGACGGTCAACGCCGATACAGCCTTCCACCTGAGCTATGAGGACAAATCGCTCGATCTGGATGTCGGCGATCTGGTACAGGTTTTGCTGACGATTTCGCGTAAGGACGACGCGCTCTGGCTGCCGCCGCAGGCGGTACGTGCGTTCGAAGGCCGCCGCTTCGTCGTGATCAAAGATGGTGATCGTCAGCGCCGCCAGGATGTCAAGGTCGGGATCATCAGCACGGATCGGATCGAGATCGTCGAAGGTGTCAAAGAGGGCGATGTCATCGTCGGGCAATAGGCGAGCCAGCATGAGCGATAACGCTTCCAAACCGATTTTTGGCGTCCAACATCAGGCGCTCGCGCAGGCGCGGGTCCGGCGTTGGTCGCCGGGCAGTCTGCCGGGCCTGCTGCGGATCGTCGGCCGGCGGCTGTGGAGCCACCTTTGGTTGATGCTGGCGATCGCCGCTGGCTTTGTGGTGGCGATCGCGCTGGTGGTAGCGATCCCTGTGTACGCCGAGGCGGTTGGCTATCGCGTGCTGCGCGACGAGCTAACGAAGATCGATAGTGGGGGAGTGCGCCCGCCGTTCGTGTTCATGTACCGCTATCTAGGGTCGCAGCATGGCGTGATCAGCTGGGACAAGTACGCCAAGCTCGACGCTTACATGCGCGACGATGTTGGCCGCCAGCTCGGCCTGCCGGTGCTGCGATCGGTGCGCTATGTCGCATCCGATAAACTGCCGCTGCTGGCATCCAGCGGGGCGGGGTCGCCGCTGCTATGGGTCAATCTGGCCTTTGCCAGCGAGCTCGATCGGCATATCGAGATTGTGGATGGCGTCTTTCCGAAGCCGAGCCCGAATGGCCCGGTTGAGGTGCTGATCTCGGAGGCGCTGGCCTCCAAGCTCGGCTTTCAGGTTGGCGAGGAGTATCTGGTGCTGGGACCGAAGCAGGACCCGGCCAAAATGAGCGTGCCGGTCAAAATTGCCGGCGTCTGGCGCGCGCGCGACCCCGAGGATACCTACTGGTTCTACACGCCAAACTCGCTCGACGAGGTGATGTTTATCCCCGAAGAAAGTTACACCGGCCGAGTCGTAACCCGCAACCCGAATTCGATCTATGTCGCGCTCTGGTATCTGGTCACCGACGGCAGCGGCATTCGATCCGCGTCGGTGGACGCCGTGGCCGGCCGAATCGCGCGCACGAATACTGAGACGGGCGCGCGACTGCCGGGGGCGCAGCTTGATATCTCGCCGGCACAGGCGCTCGGTCGCCACCAGGCTACGGTGCGCCGGCTGACGGTCAGCCTGACGGTCTTCAGCATTCCGATCCTGGGCTTGATCGGGTACTTCATTATTCTCGTATCGAGCTTAGTCGTCCAGCGCCAGAGCAATGAGATCGCGGTTTTGCGCAGCCGCGGCGCATCGCGCCTGCAAGTCCTGGGCATCTATCTGCTGGAAGGCCTGCTGATGGGCGTGGTCGCGTTAGGAATTGGCCTGCTGCTGGCACAGGTCGCCGCGCTGGCGATGACCTGGACGCGTTCGTTCCTGACTCTGGCGCCGGCGGAGATTCTGCCGATCGATTTGACGCCCGAGGCTTGGCAGCGCGGCTTGCAGATGCTTGGGCTGCTGCTGCTGGCCAGCTTGCTGCCGGCGCTCGGCGCGGCGCGCTACACGGTGGTTTCGTACAAGAGCGAGCGCGCGCGCGACACCAAGCGGCCCTTCTGGCAGCGCGCGTGTATCGATCTGCTGCTGCTGATCCCGGTCTACTACGGCTACACGCAGCTCAAGCAGCGCGGGACGGTGGCGATTCTCGGCTTTGGCGGCGGCACGGCCGACCCGTTTTCGAACCCGCTGCTGCTGCTGACGCCGACGCTGTATATCTTCGCGCTGGCGCTGGTGGTGCTGCGGCTGTTCCCGCTGCTCATGCGCGGGCTAGCTTGGGTGCTCGGGCGCCTGCCGGGCGTCTCCAGCATCACCGCGCTGCGCTACCTCTCGCGCACGCCGCGCGCTTACACCGGGCCGATCCTGCTGCTGGTGCTGACGCTCAGCCTGGCATCGTTTACGGCCTCGATGGCGGCCACGCTCGACGCGCATATGCTCGATCGCGTCTTCTACGATGCTGGCGGCGATATGCGCGTGGTCGACTTCGGCCAGAGCACCGAGCCGCCGCTGGGGCCTGGCGGTGGCGCCGGGCCGGGTGGGGATGCGCAGAAGCCAAAGGACTCGATCGACGAGGCCAAGTACCTGTTCCTGCCGGTCAGCGATTATCTGACCATCCCAGGTGTGGTGGGCGCTACGCGTGTGGCGCGTAGCTCGGTTGAGGCCAACGTGGCCAACCGGCGCATAGAGGTGACATTCATTGGCGTCGACCGGATCGACTTTGGGCAGATTGCCCACTGGCGCGACGACTATGCCGGCGAGTCGCTGGGCGCGCTGATGAATCGCCTGGCCGATGATCCGAGCAGCCTGCTGGTCAGCAGCGATTTCGCGGCCAAGCAGGGCCTGCGAGTCGGCGATAAGGTCACGCTGCAGATGTCCGATTTCGGCGATGCTCGCCAAGTTCCGTTTGTGGTGGCCGGGTACCTCAAGCTGTTCCCAACCACCTATCCCGAAGAGGCGCCGTTCATGGTTGGCAACCTGGATTACGCCTTTGAGCAGCAGGGCGGCCAGTATCCCTACGAAGTCTGGTTGCGGCTGCGCGACCGCACGCCAAGCAAAACAGTAATGGCCGGAGCCGCCGACCTGGGGCTGAAAGTGTCGCCAGAGGCCTACGCGCCGGACGATATCAGCCTCGAACAGAACCGGCCGGAGCGCCAGGGCCTGTATGGCCTGCTGTCGGTCGGTTTTGTCGCGGCGGCGGCCCTGACCGCGCTGGGCTTCCTGTTCTACTCGCTGCTCTCGTTCCAGCGGCGCTTCGTCGAGTTGGGCACGCTGCGAGCGATCGGCCTTTCGACTGGCCAGCTGAGCGCGCTGCTCGGTTGGGAGCAGGCGCTGCTGATCGGCATCGGCATGCTTGGCGGCACGCTGATTGGCGTCAGCGCAAGCCTGCTGTTCATCCCATTCCTGCAGGTGCGCGGCGGCCAGCATCCGCAGACGCCGCCGTTCGTGGTGCAGATCGCCTGGGGCCAGATCGGCATCATCTACCTGGTTTTCGGCGTGATGCTGATGGGCGCCATCCTATTGACGATCAGCCTGCTGCGGCGCATGCAGCTGTTCCAGGCCATCAAGCTCGGTGAAGCCGTCTAGATTTTTCATCGATAATGTATGTGAGTGGGTGGGAGTGTGGGGGCGG
>DATFXE010000368.1:0-2726 GCA_035258585.1 Roseiflexaceae bacterium
TCACCGCTGACTGGCAGCAGCTTCGGGTCGGCCATCGCCTCCAGCGCAGGCAGCGCGTGGCCGCCGGCGATCCAGCGGCCCTGCTTGGTGATGCCGATCGGAACGACGTCGTACTTGGCGCGGTCGAGCCCATCCATCACCGCGCGCGCCGACACCAGCGAGACTTCGTGCTCGCCCGATTGGCCACCGAACAGAACCCCAACGCGAATTTTATCTGCCATAGCGAGGCTCCCAAGCCTTAAGGGTAAGGGGTTAAGGGTTAAAATCAAGGCGACCATTGAGATCACAGAATGTCAATGTAATTAACCCCTAACCCTTAACCCCTAACACCTGCACTTCCAAATCTAATTCGATCCCAAATTCCTTACATACCCGCTCGCGCGCGATCTCGATCAGTCGCAGTACATCGTCGCTGCCGGCCCCGCCGAGATTGACGATGTAGTTGGCGTGCTTGTGGGCGATCTCCGCGCCACCCACGCGCGTGCCCTTCAGCCCGGCCGCCTCGATCAGCCGCCCGGCGCTCTCACCTGGCGGGTTTTTGAAAACGCTGCCACACGACGATCCCCAAGGCGTCTTGGCCTTGCGCTCGGCGGCCGTGCGCTCCATCTGGGCCGCCAGCTCGCGCGGGTCGGCGCGGTGGACGTTGAACTCGGCCGCCAACACGATCGGGACCAAGGACGAAAGACCAAGGACGAAAGGTTTCGCCACAGCCTCATGGTCTTTGGTCTTTGGTCTTTGGTCTTTGGTCGGCTTGAGCGCGCTGGTACGATACCCATACGCGAACCGCTCGACCGGCCACTCTTCGATCGCGTCGCCAATGAGCAGCCAGGCGCGCGCCAGCACGGATGCGATATCCCCGCCATAGCAGCCGGCATTGCCGAACACCGCGCCGCCGATGGTGCCGGGCAGGCCCTCGGCCCACTGCAAACCGCCCCAGCTCTGCGCGGCCAGCCTGCGCACCGTGCCGGCCATTGGCGCGCCGGCGCCGATCCATGCGCGAGCCACCTCACCCTCCGATACGACACGCGGCTCCTGGGCGCGGTAGCGCAGAATGAGGCCGCCAAATCCAGCGTCGCGCGCCAGCACATTGGTGCCGCCGCCCAGCAAAAACACCGGCGTCTCGTGCTCGCGCGCCCATGCCAGCGCCGCGCGCAGCTCCTCCGGCGTGGCCGTGTTCGCGAAGTAGCGTGCCGGCCCGCCGATCCGCCAGGAGGTATATTTCGCCAGTGGCTCGTTTTCGATGATCACAGCTTGCATGTTCCAACGTTCCAACGTTCAACGGCGGGGCGGTCGACCGCCACGGATGCGCTCGCGTAGCGCCTTGGCCTCTTCTGAATGGTGCAGCGCCTCGCGGATCTTGAGTGCTTCGACCCAGCTGGCGTTGGCGCGCTCGCGATGCCCTTCGTCGAAACCCAGGTCACCGAGCCGCTCGAGTGTGCGCGCCAGACCGATCTGATCGTTGTCGCGCCGGGTGACGGCCAGCGCGCGGTTGTAGAACTCGCGCGATCGTTCGTACTGACGCATGGCGCGGGTAGTATCGCCCAGGTGCAGCAGCGCGATACCCTGGCCGCGAGGGTTCTGTAGCTGCTCCTCCAGTTCGAGCGCCCGCTCGTGCGATGCCTGCGCCTCTTCATAGTCGCCGGAGCGCTCGCGTATCGTGCCCAGCACGCTATGCGAGCGCGCCTGCCCCACAATATCCTTGATACTCTCACGCAGCCGCAAGCTCTCTTCCTCTGCCGCCAGCGCCTCTGCGATCTTGGCCTGCCCGAGCAGAGCCAGCGCCAGCTTGTCTTTCAGGATGGCCTGGCCGAGCAGGCTGCCGCGCCCCTGCTCCAGGCTCAGCGCCCGTGTGTAGAAGATTGTGGCCTCGCGGGCCGAGCCAAGCACTCGGTAGATGTCGCCGATGCTGCTAAATACCCGCGCCAGCCGCAGTCGGTCGTCGTTCTGCTCGTGCTCCTCTTGTGCCAGTTGAAGCTCCTGCAGCGCCTCCAGGTGCCGGCCCTGGAGCTGATGGACTTTAGCCAGGTGCAGCCGTACTTCGGCCTCCAGCTCGCTCAGTTCGTCGTCCGCCGCCAGCGCGCGGGCCTGCTGCAGCACGACCTCGGCGTTGGTCAGCTGGCTCAGCTCTCGTTGCATGCGCCCGATCGCCAGGTAGGCCCGCGCGGTCGCCTCGCGGTTGCCGCGCGCCTGCGCCACGCTCAGCATCCGGCGCGCATAGTCGAGCGCCTCGCGATACTGCCCACCGAACTCGAGCACCGCCAGCGCCAGCGCGTAGGCCCGCAGGTCGTAGCGATGCCGCTCGGCGGGAGCCAGCCGTTCGATCAGCGTGAGCGTGCGCTCGGCCCAGCGCCGCGCCGAGGAGAAATCGAGGCGCGTCATGCGCGCCTCGGCTATCTCAAGTGTTGCATCGGCGGCCTGTGCGTAGGCCCCGGCTTGCTCCCAATGCCAGGCCAGCGTCTCACGCCACTCCGGTGGCGACTGCTCGCTATCAGCGTAACGTCTGACCAGCTCTTCTGCTACTCTGCGGTGGAAGGCGGTCGTCTCTTCTGTCGTCACGGTTGGCTCGATTCTCGAACGGACATGCGCATAATTGCTCTAGCATACCAGATGCGCTACGACTGCTGATAGCAAGTTCTGCGTTTTGAGTTAGTGCAGTTCGACTCAAAACTTAGAAGTTAGGGATTCTGAAATAATAAACCGTCCCAATGGTGGGGGTTTGGGGGCGG
>DATFXE010000369.1:0-4579 GCA_035258585.1 Roseiflexaceae bacterium
TTGGGTGGGGGTTTGGGGCGGCTTCGCCGCCCCAAACCCCCACCATTGGGGAGGTGCGGAGGGGGCACCCAGAGGGTACCCGGGCCCCTCCGCACCTCCCCAACTGTAAAGCTGATCGCTGCCAGGCGAAACCTTGTCTAAATCCCATAACATTACAGCCGCATCAGCAAAGGCACGTATGCTTTTCGATCAGCGACCGGCCCAACGGCGACCGAGGCCAGGCTGATTCTCGCACTTGCCGACGATGTGTCGTCACCGAGAAAGATCAGGCTCGGCGTCTCATAGGGATCCGGGAAGCCGGAAAAGGCCGTGTAGTCGCGCAGATTGCCGCTTAGTATCGGCATGCCGTTGCTCGAGAGCGAGTAGCCATCGCCCAGAACCGTAAGCGTATACGCCATGCGCCTGGCCTGCGTATCGAACGGCACGCCCTCGGCCTGGGTAAACAGCGCGCTGCCCGAGCCGCCCTCCTGGGCCCAGATTCGATCCTTCCAGAATCCCAGCTCGATCCCGCGCTTGTCGCTGCTCAGCACGATCAGGCTAAAACCGGCGCGGTCTTCTTTGCCGTCGCCATTTTTGTCGCTGCCGGCGTGGTCTTCCAACTCGACCTGCGCAGTGAAGCTGACGGTGTAGCCGATCGTGCGGTCGAGCGTCGGCACGGGCGCGGTGCTGCCGAGAAAACCGCCCTGGGCCGCAAAGTAGCCGGCTGAGATACCTTTGTTCCCAGATGTGTCCAGTGTGGTGGTGCCACCGCTGAGCGTCCGCGTCGCACTGCCGCCCGTGGCCAAATATGTCCAGCCCTGGTTGTCGGGCATGTTGCCTAGCGCCCCATCATAGAGAACAATTGGCGCCGTCGCAGCGGGCCTGGGCCGAGCGGCTGATACACCTGTGGTTGCGAGTGCCAGGCAACTCAAGGCCAGGCAGATCAGCGCGATCGGCCGGCGGGTTGGGAGTAGGCCAGGGCACCGTCCAAGCATCAGCACAAAGCGCGCCAAGGAGTGAAATCTTGCCGCATTCCAAGGCCCTTTGCGCACTCTGCGCGCAAGGCGGCTGGAATACTCAATCCATATTCTAGAAGATGCGGAGGTCTGCTTGATCCTATACATCAAATGCTCCTATAAGTAACACGAGTTACGCGGTGGAGGTTCGGGGGCGGCTTCGCCGCCCCCGAAAACTCCTCTTTTTGGCCGGCGTCGGCCACATTCGTGGCCGATGCCGGCCAAAAAAGAAAGATCTTGGAGGGCCTGCGGCCCTCCAAACCTCCCCGCAATGGACGATCGCGTAACTCGTATAAATAAAGTGTTGGAATATCATAGCATCCTTCACCATCGACAAAATTCCTCCAAAAGTTGTAGCGCGAAGGCTTGACGCCCCTGCCGGCTCTTTGTTATGCTGATAGGAGACCGTTGGTCTTCATAAGACAGGTACGCGAATGATCGTCGGAAGAACAAGCGTGGCGCTGAAGTACGTGATCGCGACGTGCTTCGCCGCCGAGCGAGTGTGCGGTGTTCCTGGCTTCGCCGTCGAAGATAGGGATACTGCGCCCATTTTTCGACGGCTTTTGAGCATCTAAATCGGCTAAGCGACAGCATAGCAGCCGTGGGCGACAGTATCGGCGCCCACGGCTGTTTCTTTTGTTGGCCGCGGGCGCCTTCGGGCCGTCTGCGGCCTTTGCGCGCTTTAGGCGCGCTCTCGCGGGCGGCAGGGCGGGGGAGATCAAACTCGCGGGAGCGTCATTATGCAACACCACAACAACTACGTTCATAGTCGATCGGAGCGCACGATCATTGCCAGCCGCAGCAATCCGATCGTGAAAGCGATTCGTGGCCTTAGCAGCCACAAGGAGCGCGAGCACAGCGGGCTGTTTTTCGTGGATGGCCTGCACCTGGTGGCGGCGGCCACCCAGCAACAGGCCGAGATCGAGACATGCGTCGTCGCGCCGGAGCTGCTGACCAGCGCGTTTGGGCGCGAGCTTGCGCGGGCGCTGGCCGAGCGCGGCGCCCGCATGGTCGATGTGACGGCCGATGTTTTCCACAGCCTGGCCGCAAAAGAGCACGCGCAGGGTATCGGGGTGGTAGCCCGCCAGCGCTGGCAGGATCTGCGCCAGATTCACCCGGAGACGGGGCGGTGCTGGGTAGCGCTCGACACGGTACGCTACCCAGGCAATCTGGGAACCATCCTGCGAACGTGCGACGCGGTCGGCGGCGCGGGGGTGATCTTGCTCGGCGATAGCACCGATCCGTACGACCCCTCCGCGGTGCGCGCCAGCCTGGGCGCGATCTTCTCGCAGCGCCTGGCGCGGGCCAGCTTCGCCGAATTCGCAGCCTGGCGCCAGCACCTTCATCTTGCCGTCGTCGGCACGTCGCCGGCTGCCACGCTGGACTACCAGGCCATCGCCTACCAGCCGCCGCTCATATTGCTGATGGGCAGCGAGGCGCGCGGGCTCTCACGCGAGCAGCAGGCCCTGTGTGACTTCGTAGTCAATATTCCCATGGTCGGCAGCAGCGACTCGCTCAACCTGGCAGTGGCGACGGGGATTATGCTGTATGAGATCTTCAATCAGCAGCGCGTGGCGCGAGGAAAGACCGGTTGATCGGCCAGTTACGTCTCACGCGTGAGCGACACAACGGTACCGCCAGTGAGCCGGATCAGATCGCTCGTGGCCAGCGAGATCAGCACGGTCGGGTCGCCGGTGCCGCCGTAGACGCGGTCGAGCTGTGTCACCAGCACATCGATCAGCGTGGGCAGCGGCGCGCGGTGGCCGAACGAGGGCATGCAGCCCACAACAAAGCCGCTGATCGCATAGGCTCGCTCCGGTGTCGCCAGGCCGATCTTTTTGCGGCCGACGCCAAGCTGGCGCGCCAGCGCCCGATCGTCGACCCGCGCCTGGCCCGATGCGATCACCAGCACCGGCGCGTCGCCGGCCAGCCAGACGATGTTTTTCGTCATTGCGGCCACCGGGATGCCTAGGGCCTCGGCGGCCGCCTCGACAGTCGGCATCGGCCGGTCGGCCGCGTGCAGCGTCGCCACTATTCCATGTGCGGCCGCGATCTGGTGCAGCTCTTCCGGGCCGCGCAGCGATTGGTTCATGTTTTCCTCAATTCAGGACTCTGCTGGTGGGGCAGGCTGGTTCGGGGCCGGGCAGCGACCCCGAACCAGCCCGCGCGACCAGTTTATATTGTGGCTCCCCTGGCGCCCGAATGTGCCGCGGCACATTCGGGCGCCAGGGGAGCCACCATGGTAAATCTAGGATGACCCAGACTGCAAACTATCGGTGGCGCATTCTAGGCTTCGGCAGTATAGTATGCGTAGCGGCGAATGGGCGCTGTTTGGCCGAAGGATGTCATGCTTTTCGGCGGAACATTGTCCTGTCGGGTAATGGAGGCCGCAGCAATAGTGTGCCTGAGTCAGGCAAACCGAGGTTTTATGCTCTTTCGCGTCGGCATGAGTGAGTGCCTGATCATTCTGATCGTTCTGCTTATTGTGGCTGGCCTGGCGTATCGTGGCGGCTATTTCCGCGGCCGGCGGCGCGACTGAGCCAGCAGCGGCTTAGAGTAGCTCAGCAATACTGCGTGCGAGGCGACTCACGCCTTCTGCGATGCGCTCTGGTGTCGAATGAGAGAAATTGAGCCGCATGGTATTGCTGCCGCCACCATTGGCGTAAAACGCGCCGCCAGGAACAAACGCTACTTTCTGCTCGAGCGATGCCTGAAGTAGCGTCGTCGCATCGACATGCGCAGGTAGTGTGAGCCAGATAAACATGCCGCCCATCGGACGTGTCCACGTCACACCCCGTGGCATGAATCGTTCAAATGAAGCAATCATCGCGTCGCGCCGCGCGTGATAGCTCATCCGAATCTTTGGAACATGCCGCTCAAGCAGTCCATCACGGCACGCTTCGTAGGCCACAGCTTGAGAGAGGCTTCCGGTATGCAGATCCAGCCCCTGTTTTACATGCACGAGCTTACCAAACAACTCTTTCGGGGCAGCCACCCAGCCAACGCGCAGCCCAGGTGCGAGTAGTTTAGAAAATGTGCTCAAATAGACCACATGTCGCAGCTCGCCATACTGCTCGGCGTCCATTGCCGCGAGAATGGGAGGGCGCGTGCCTTCATAGTACAACTCACCATATGGGTCGTCCTCGACGATCGGCAGGCGATACTTTGCGGCGACTTCCAAGAGGGCACGCTTGCGCTCTGGCGAGAGTGTGATGCCAGTTGGATTTTGGAAGCACGAAACGAGATACAGGAAACGGGGCTGCTCGCCACTTCTTAGAACCTGCTCCAGAGCAGACAGATCAAGGCCTTCATCATCCATTGGCAGCCCGATAAACCGCGGCTGGTACGGCCGGAACGCTTGCAGAGCGCCCACGTAAGTCGGTTCTTCAACCAGCACGAGCGCACCGGGATCGATCAGCAACTTTGCTATCGCATCAAGTCCCTGCTGCGAGCCATTCAGCGTTAGCACCTGATCAGCCGCAACCGATAGGCCGCGCCCTTCCATGAGCGATGCGAGGAACTCGCGCAGTGGCGGGAAGCCCTCAGTCGGTCCATACTGGAGGACGCGGGCGGCCTCGCGGGCC
>DATFXE010000370.1:0-21272 GCA_035258585.1 Roseiflexaceae bacterium
CCCATTCCGCATCTCCGGCCCCAACCGCGGCTCCTACTGACGCGCCGCGGCCGACCACGCTCGCGCCCACTGCTCCACCGCCCGCCCCCGCCCCGACCGCGGCGCCTACAAGCAGCACGGCGTCCCAGCCAGAGACCAGCACACTGCCCGGCGCCGGCTACGTCGTCTACCAGCGCGCGGATGGCAGCCTGTGGCGCGCCGACGGCGCTGGCCAGCCGCCGATCGCCCTGGCCGACCCGACCGAGCCATCGGCGCGGCTGCCCTGGGCCGCCTCGCCCGACGGCAAGACGATCGCCATCGTCACCGGGGCGGGGGTGTGGTATCAGTTCCACGAACATCCCACGCTCGCGCTCTGGCTGGTGGGCGCCGACGGCTCGAACCCGCGCAAGATCCAGAATCTGCTGCCACCACGCAGCGTCGATCTCACACCCGGCGGCGACGACGCCTTCAACCTCATCCCGGCGCTGACCAGCCATCAGGAGCTGGCATGGAGCCCTGACGGCCAGCTGGTGGCGTTTGTCTCAGCGCATCAGGATCAGGTCGATCTCTATACCGCGGCGCTCGACGGCACCGTCACCCGGCTGACCGAGACACCGCGGCTAGAGCAAGGGCCGCGCTGGTCGCCCGACGGCGCGCTCGTGGCCTACCGCACGACCAGCGGCTTCGGCACCGGCGCGGGCTGGGGCGAGGTGGCGGTAGAGGCTAGTTCGCGTGGTGGCGGGCAGGCGGCGCTCGCCATGAATGACCGCACGCTGGCGACCGGCAGCCAAGCCGTGGCCATTCCCGACCTGTTCTGGATCAGCCCAAATGTGATCGTCGCGGGGATAGCCGACTCGGTGGTAGGCAGGGCTGAAGTGCGCAGCCTGGCCGTCGGCGGACCACAGACGCTGATCTTCGACGCGCCATACAGCGCGCTGGCATGGAATGATACGACTAGGCTGCTCGCGATCGCCGGAACAGCAGAGTCGATCGCGGAGGCCAAGCTGGATCAACGCAAGCTCGCACCTGGCCTCTTCACCTGGAGCCCCGACGCTGGCCCGCCGGTGCAGATCGAGCGCGCGCCAGTCTCAGCACTGGCCTGGACGCCGCAGGGCGATGCGCTGGCGTACAGCGCTGGCGGCAAGCAGCCGGGTTTGTGGGTCTGGGCGATCGGCGCCGAGGGCGATGTGAAGCCGCTGGCGAGCGCGCCGGCCCAGGAGCTGCGCTGGTCGCTCGACGGCCAGCAGCTGGCGACAGAAACGGCGATCTACAGCCGCGACGGCCGGCGGCGAGATGGCCTATCCGATCAAACCATGATGCCGATCGGCTGGGGGCCACACGGGCTGTTCTACTACACGGGCGCCGATGGCGGCAATCAAGACCTATGGCTGTGGGATGGCACGCAGCCGCAGCAGATCGACAGCAAGCTGCCGATAGTGCAGGGGGCAAGCATCGTTCTTATTCGACAATAACTGTGGCGAGGATCGGGCGGGCACACTCGGCCCGATGCCTACTCCCACCACGGCCCGACGAGAAAACCAATGACGACTCATCTCTACCTGATCCGCCACGGCGAAGCCTATACCAATGTAGAAGCAGTGATCGGCGGAATAAAGGGCGACCGCGGCCTGACCGAGCGCGGGGTGGCGCAGGCCGAGGCGCTGGCGCGCCGGCTGACGAGCGGCGAGATCGCCGCCGACGTGCTATACGCCAGTACGCTGCCGCGCGCCCGCACGACGGCAGAACACGTGGCTGGGGCGCTCAATTTGCCGATCGAGTGGGACGACGAGCTGCAAGAGCTGCGGCCAGGCGAATCCGATGGCATGCGCGTCGAAGATGCGCGCGTGAAGTTTGCCGGATTTAGCGCTTTTCTACGCGAGCCATTCACGCCGATCGCGCCCGGCGGCGAGAGCTGGGGCAGCTTCCAGGCGCGCACCTCGGCCGCCCTGGAGCGGATCATCACGCGCCATCAGGGCCAGACGATCGTCGTAGTGGCACACGGCGGCACGATCGAGGTCTCGTTCCTGTATATGCTCGGGCTCGGCCCGCACGCGCGCGCCCGCAACGCATTCCACGGCCAGAATACCTCGATCACACACTGGCGCCAGATCGAATCGCTCGGCCGGCAGGAATGGCAGCTGGTGACGCATAACGATCACCGCCATCTAATCAGTTAAAGTTATGAGTTATGAGCTTTGAGTTACGAGTTGCAACTGTGGACGTAACTCAAAACTCATAACTTTTAACTCATAACTCTTAACTCTTAACTCTATGGAACAGCCTTTCGCGGACTACACATTCGCCGACGAAGACATCTTCAGCGACCTCAAGCCGGAGCAGCGCGCGCGGATCGAGCGGGCGATCAGCTGGGCCGAGTATCCATCGGGGCAAATCTTTTTCGCCCCCGAGGAGAGCGGCGACCGGTTATTCCTGCTACGGCGCGGGCGAGTGCGGATCTATAAGCTCTCGCCAGAAGGCCGCGCGCTGACTCTGCTGATACTGGAGCCGTCCTCGCTGTTCGGCGAGATGGCGCTGGCGGATGGCTGGGTTCACGACACATTCGCCGAGTCCATGACCGAGTGCAGCATCGGCGCGATCGGGCGCGATGACTTGCGCCGCGCATTGAACACCTATCCCGCCGCATCGCTGCGCTTCATGAACATCATGAGCCGGCGGCTGCGCGCGCTGGAGCGCAAGCTAGCCGATATCGCCTTCAAGAGCGTGCCGCAGCGCCTGGCCACAGTGCTGCTGAGCCTAGCCGATGCCCACGCGGGCCAGGCCGACCCTGCCACACCGCCAGCCGTGGTGCGCTACACACACCAGCAACTGGCCGAGATGATCGGCTCCTACCGCGAGACAGTAACCAAAGCGATCGGCGAATTCCGCGAGGCTGGGCTGATTCGTGTCGAGGAGGACGCGATCTACCTGACTGATGTAGCACGGCTGCGCGAACTGGTCGGGCGCTGACGCGTTAGAACGTTAGAACGTTAACACGTTAGGAGGTTCGAGCATGGCAACGTTCTAAGATACTGCTGGCTTACTCAGATAGGAGGTTTGGAGGGCAAAGCCCTCCAAGAAGCATTTGGTTTTGCGGGCCTGCGGCCCCCGCACCCCCACCTGGCGAGTTTGCCAGCAGTATCGTTCTAACATTCCAACCTTCTCACCCGACCATCATCCTTTTCACTTGCACCGCGCGCGCGGAATGGTGTACAATGCCGTCAGGTGAGGCCGCACAAGGCGCCAAGAGCGCCCGAACGCCGTGACAACAACATATAGATACATTTGTCAATCGACAGCAGTAGAGGCGAGGTTAGCTCGCCCCTACGACAACTGACAACTCATCATCACCATGTCTGTTGCCGAACTTCCTCCACGCGTTATCCAGCCGCCGGCCGAGCCTGTGCGTTCGGTGGATCAGCCTACGCGTTTCGTCTTCACACTTGAGCATTTCGCCTACCTCGGGCTGTTCGCGCTGGCGCTGCTGACACATCTATGGGGGCTGGGCGACCGCGCGCTCCACCACGACGAGACCTTGCACGCGGCCTACTCATGGCGCCTGTATATGGGCCAGGGTTTCGAGCACGACCCGCTGCTGCACGGCCCGTTCCTGTATCACATCGTGGCGCTGATGTATTTTCTGTTCGGCGATAACGATTTCACCGCGCGGCTGAGCGTTGCGCTCTTCGGCAGCGTGCTGGTGGTGATGCCATTTCTGATCCGGCGCGAGCTGGGGCGCGGGGCGGCGCTGCTCGCATCGGCCTACCTGCTGCTCTCACCAGCGTTTCTGTACATCGGCCGCTTCGTTCGCCATGACATGTACGCGGTGGTGTTCGAGTTGCTGACGATGATCAGCATCGTTCGCTATGCGAGCACCCGCCGAGCACGCTGGCTATACGTCGGCGCGGCCGCGCTGGGCTTGATGTCGACCACGATGGAGACGTTCTACCTCTATCTGGCGATCTTCGGCTCCCTGCTGGCGCTGGTCTTTTTCTGGCGTGTCTGGCGGCCTGGCCTGATTCTGGCCGGCGCGCTCGGGCTGGTGGTGGTCGCGCTGGTGTTCGTGCTGCCGGGGAAGCCACAAATGACCGCGCTCGGCAGCGATGCGGTCACGCGTGCGGCTGGCCCGTATGTCTGCCCTTCGACCCAGAACCCCTACCCGCCGGCGAATGAGATTCTCTTTACGCCCGGGCCGATCCTGGGCTTCGCGCCGCTGGCGACCGCCGACAACGACTATGCCCTGTGCGTACGCAACCAGTACGACGATAGCTTTCCGATCTACTTCATCAAGCTGGCCCAGTTCTTCGGCCATCCCGCTATTCTGTTGGCGGCCGGGCTGAGCCTGGTCGGCCTGGTCGCGCTGTATGTGCTGATCTGGCGGCGACGCGATCGGGACGGCACGACCGCATGGCAGCGCGCACGCGCTTCCAACGACGGCGTGGTTCGCGCCTTGGTTAGCCTGGGCGCCGACTGGCGGGTGTGGATCGCGCTGGTCTTTTTTCTGACGCCGTACACACTGCTGTTTACGGCGTTCTTCGGCCACCCCACCGGCATCATCAGCGGCACCACCGGCTCATTGCTCTACTGGCTGGCCCAACACGGCGTGCAACGCGGCAGCCAGCCTTCGTACTACTACTTAGTTCAGTTGGTGGTCTACGAGCCGCTGGCACTGCTCTGGGGGATCGCCGGCCTGATCATGGCTGGCGTGCTGATCGGGCGGCGCGCGCGCCGGCCGAGCGCGCCTGGAAGGCCGATCGACTGGGCTTTCGCGATGCCGGTGCTGCTGACATGGTGGGTGCTGGCGACACTGGCGCTATATTCCTGGGCCGGCGAAAAGATGCCCTGGCTGACGATCCACGTGGCCCTCCCGATCGTGCTTTTAGGCGCCTGGGCGCTCTCGCGCACCCTTGGCTGGTGGCTGGCAGGCGCCCAACCAGCGCACAATGCCCTGCCAGATACGGCAACCCTGGTCACGGGTAACGGCCACTCCCCAGCCGTGTGGCCGAAGGTTTGGGATGGCGGGCTGCTGATCTACCTGAGCATCTTCGGCACAGTCGCGGCGCTGTTCTTCCTGCTGATCAGCATCATCACCAAGTCATCCAGCGGCCAGCAGAGTGCCGCGCCTTTTATCTTCCCGCTGGCGCTTGCGCTGCTCGGCCTGCTAACCATTTTTGCCGGCCTGCTGCGCGGAGCGCGCTGGGCGATCGGCGCGCTCGCACTGGGGGTAACGCTGACCCTGTCGCTCTACGGCCTGCGGGCCGCCAATCAGCTCAGCTTTCGCTATGGCGACGACGCGCGTGAGCTGCTGGTCTTCGTCCAAACCTCGCCGGATGTAGCGCGAATCGTGCGCGGGCTCGAGCAGGCGAACACCCGGCGCAACGGCAATATGACGATCTGGTACGACAACGAGACAATCTGGTCGTGGTATATGCGCCGTTTCCAAAAAGCCGTGCAGCAGCCGCCTGCGCTGCCCGCCCCCGGTGACGACGTCATGGCTGTGCTGCTGCTCCAGGAGAATATCGACGCCAACGCGCAGAATATGCAAACGTTGCAGGGATTTCGCATCCAGCGCTACCCGCTACGCTGGTGGAATCCCGAATATGAGCTGTATCGCCTGCCGGAGCATTGGGCCAGCGCCAGCGTGACCGAGGACTCGCCGCTGCTGATGCGGATGCTGCGCACGCCGCTCGACGGGCGAACAGCGGCGCAGTTCTGGCAGTATATGATCTTCCGCCAGCTTCCCGCGCCGCTCGGCTCGACCGACTTCGTGCTGGCCGTCCGGCCCGAACTGGCGAATGAGATTGGCCTGGGTACCGGCACCGAGCAAAAATGAAAATTGAGAATTGAGAATTGAAAAATCGCCGCAATATTCTCGATTTTCAATTTGCAATTGTCAATTTCGAGGAATCGAGCAATGTCAGCCATCCCCCACGACACACGTGACTACAGTGGGCCAACTATTCTGGACCAGCCACTGCGCCTCTCGTGGGTCAACCTAGAGGTTGTGGCGTTCATCTTGTTGATGGCGCTGAGCATCTTCGCACACCTGTGGCAGCTCGACGTCAAGGCGATGCATCACGACGAGTCGGTGACGAGCTGGACAGCTTGGCGCTACTATACCGGCGCGAGCGGTTTTAACTGCGCTGGCGGGCGCGTGGCCGCGAGCTACTGCTATGATCCCGTGTATCACGGCCCATCCTACTACGTGCTGACCCTGTTCTCGTTTTTCCTGTTCGGCGATGGCGAGTGGCAATCGCGGCTGCCTGAGGCGATCGCCGGCATCCTGCTGGTGGCTTCGGCCTGGATGCTGCGGCCCTATTTGGGCCGCCGCGGCACGTTCATCGCCGCGGCGCTGCTGGCCTTCACGCCCGCGCTGCTGTACTTCGCGCGCTTCTCGCGCCACGATGAGCTGATCGTCCTGTGGGCCTTCTGGATGGTCATGGGCTTCTTTCGCTATCTCGACAGCGGCCAGCCACGCTATCTCTACCTGCTTGGCGCTGCTTCCGCGCTGTCGATAGCGACGCACGAGCTGTGGTATATCCAGTTCTTCCTGTTTGGCGCGTTCGTGCTGATCCGCGCGCTGAGCGAGCTTCTGCCGCGCCGAAAGCTCATGATCGGCATGGCAGTGGTGCTGGCATTCACGCTGGTGATCATGGCCTGGGACCCCGCGATCACGCCCAGGCTGCGCGGCGGGGGGCTTGCGCTGCTGCTGGCGACAGTGGTCGGCCTCGGCATGCTGATGGCGCGCGTATGGGACACTACGCCTATTCTGCTGCCACGGGCGATCGAACTCTGGGATGAGCGGCGCAACGTGCTGTGGACGGCGCTGGGCATCCTGGTGGCGATCTATGTGCTGCTGTTCAGCAACTTTTTCACCGATCTGCGCGGCCTCGCTGGGGTGTATCAGGGCCTGGCCTACTGGCTCGGCTCGCAGCATGAGTATGCGCGCGGCAAGCAGCCCTGGTATTACTACCTGATGCAACTGCCGGTCTATGAGCCGATCGCGCTGCTTGGCTCGATCGGCGCGGCGGGCCTGCTGTTCACGTGGGGCCGCGAGCGGCTGCTGGTGCTCATCGCCGCGATCGTCGCTGCGATCATCCTTTTCATCAGTGATCTGCTCGGGGTAGTCGGCATACTGCTTGGCGTCGGTTTGCTCGGCGGCGCGCTGTATCTGTTCATCACCGGCTGGTGGCGCGGCGGAAGCCTGGCTGATGCGACTTCGGCAGGATGGTGGCGCAAGAAAGCGCCAGCCGCGCCGGTCGCGCCCGAAGGCGACCACGCGGAGGAGGCGTCGATCGCCGATCGTGATGCCGATCCGCATGAGCTCGGCGCCCAGGCCGCAGCGGGCGAGGCGCCCGCGGAGCAGCCGGCGACCGTGGCGGCGCCGCTGTTCCCGCTGTTCCTGGCGTTCTGGTTCATCGGCTCGCTGGTCGCCTTCTCGTGGGCCGGCGAGAAGATGCCCTGGTTGACGGTACATATCGCCCTGCCGGGCAACCTGCTGGCTGCCTGGGCGATCGGAAGGATTCTAGATTTTGGATTTTCGACCTTGGGGCACGAGTCTCAATCCGAATTCCAAAACCGAGCATCGACAATGCTGTTGATTCCCGCGGCGCTGACGCTGCTGCTGGTGGCGCTCGGCGTGGCGCTCTGGCGGATCTCCTCGGCTGGCGAAGGCCAGGCCGGGCAGGCTGCCTTGCTTCAGGCGATCATCCCGCTGCTGATCGCCGGCGGCATGCTGTTCGGCCTTTTGACGCTTGGGCAGCAGCTTGGCGCGCGCGCCACGCTGGCGCTGTGCGGCTTGACGATCTTCGCCCTCCTGGGCGCCTACACCATCCGGTCGACGTGGTTGTTGGTCTACGATCACCCGGATACGCCCAAGGAATTGCTGATCTATGTGCAGAGCACACCCGTCCTGCCGCTGATTGTGAACGATATCAGGACACTGGCAATCAATCAGACGCGTAACAGCCGCAGCCCGGCCGACCCGGTGGGCGGGCTGACGATGCCGGTGATCATGGACAGCGGCGATGCACAATCGGGTGAAGGCAGCCTGGCCTGGCCCTTCCAGTGGTATCTGCGCGATTTCCAGCGGATCGAAAATCACAACGCCGATTTCTTCCGCGACGCGACCGCCGATTCGTTCCTGGTAGCCTCCAACGCGAGCCAGCCGGAAGGCGACAAACAGTTCGCCCCGGTGGTGCTGGTCTCGACACCGCACGTCACCGAGGCCACCCGCCAGGCGCTCGAGGAGAATTATACGAAGCGCTATGACTCGAAACTCAACTGGTGGTTCCCCGAGGGCGACCTGACCGGCTGCGACCCGCGTGTGCCTGGCTACAAGCGCTTCTTTTACAGCACGGCGACGATCGAGCGGGCCAAGGAAGATAAACAGTGCCAGAATCTGGCGATCGACTCGCTGCCCTACGCTAGCCCGTTCGCACCGCTGCTCTGGCCGCTCCAGGCCGAGAACTTTGCCACGATCAAGAACTACCTGCTCTACCGCCAGCTGCCCGACCCACTGCGGCTCGACGGTCGCGAGATGCAGGTATGGGTCCGCAAAGATCTAGCGGCCAGCGGCAGCGCCGAAGGCGGCGTGTCGAGCGGCGGCGCAGTCAAGCTCGTCGCGCAGCAGGTGATCGGCAACGGCCCCGGCGCCGCGCCAGGCCAGTTCGATCAGCCGCGCGGCGTGGCGATCGACAAGCAGGGCAATCTGTTTGTGGCCGACATGGCCAACAGCCGCATCCAGGTGTTCGGGCCGGATGGCGCATCACTGCGCACGATCGGCTCGCCCGGCAGCGGCCAGGGCCAGTTCCAGGAACCACGCGGCATCGCCGTCGACAGCCACGGCAACCTGTATGTGGCCGACACTTGGAACGCACGAGTGCAGAAGTTCGACTCAAGCGGCAAGTTCCTGAAAAGCTGGGGCAGCGGCAACGACATCGGCAACGGCCGCTTTGCCATGACGACTGATGGCACCGAGGCCGGCAACGCCGCCGCGCCACTCGGGTTCTATGGCCCGCGCGCGGTCGCCGTGGACGAGCGCGGCAGCGTCTATATCGCCGATACCGGCAACAAGCGCATCGTCGTGACCGATGGCGAGGGCAACTTCCTGTATCAGTGGGGCCATGCCGGCAACGAGCCAGGCGCGTTCAACGAGCCGATCGGCATAGCGGTGGATCCGCAGGGCAACGTGTACGTGGCCGACACATGGAACGGGCGAGTACAGGTGTTCGCGCGCGGCCAGGATGGCAAAGTCAGCCCCACGCCGCAAATAACCTGGCGTGTGCCGGGCTGGCAACCCAACACCTACGACGACCCGTACATTACGGCCGGCCAGAACGGGCAGGTCTACGCCAGCGTGCCTGGCCGCAATCAGGTGTTCGCCGCCAATCTGAACGGCGACGTCCAGCTGCGCTGGGGCGGCAAGGGCACGGACACCGCGTCGCTAACGCTGCCCAGCGGAGTCGCTGCGGCGCCTGACGATACAGTGTATGTGGTGGATCGCGGGAACAACCGCGTGCTGCGGTTCAAGATGCCGGGGCTGGGCCGCTGAGCACGCTCACGCTCTCGATATGCGCTGTCTGCGGGAAGAGATCGACCGGCTGGACGCTGAGGACGCTATAGCCGCCAGCCGTTAGCAGCTTGAGGTCGCGCGCCAGCGTGGCCGGATGGCAGGAGACGTAGACCAGGCGCGTGGGCGCTAGCCGCAATAGTTGCTCAATCGCCAGGGGGTGGCAGCCGCGCCGCGGCGGGTCGAGCACGGCTGCGTCGAACCGGCCTTCGAGCTGCCCGAGCGCCACCTCGGCCCGGCCGATCTCGAAGCGCACATTGGCGATCCCATTCGCCACGGCCGTCGCGCGCCCATCCTCGACTGCGCCGGCATACTCTTCGATCGCGACTACCTCGCTGGCCGTGGCGGCAAGCGGCAGCGCGAAGGCGCCAGCGCCAGAGTAGAGATCCAGCAGGCGCCCGCCGCCATCCAGTTCCAGGCCCACGCGCACCAACCTCAGCAGCGCCTCGGCGGCGGCAGTGTTCACCTGAAAGAAGGTCGCAGGCCGCAGGTGGAAGGCGATCCCGCCCAGCTCCTCGATCAAATGATCGGCGCCCAGAGCAGCGGGCGGCCGGCCCGGCGCGCCAGGCAGCGTCACGCCGGCCAGCGCCGGGCAGCGCATGCGCCAGCGCGTCGCGAGCACGGGCAGTTCCCGAGCCGACTCAGTATCGGAGCTACCCAGCGCCGCTAAAGCATAGCCATGTGCCTCGCTGGCCCGCAGAATCACCTCTCCGGGCCCAGCCGCCGCCGCATGCACGACATCGTGCAGCGCCGCCAGCGCATCATTCAGCACCGGCAGGAGCAGTGGGTCGGACACGATTTCGTGCAGAACATGCGAGTCGGCAGCGTAGTAGCCGATCCGCCGGCCGTCGCCGTGAAAACGCGCGCCATTGCGGTAGCCCCACGGTCGCGGCGCGGCCAGCGTCTCGGCGACCGATAGATCGGCCAGCCCGCCGATCTTCGCCAGCTGGTCGGCCAGGATCTGGCGCTTGAAGCGCAGCTGCGCGGGATAGGCGATGTGCTGCCAGGGCATGTGGTCGGCGCCTGGCAGCCGCGGCTCGACCCGGTCGGGTGAGGCTTCGAGCACCTCGACGACATCGCCGCGCGCGTAGGCCTCACGGCGCTCACGCAGCTGCACACGCACGCGCTCGGCAGGCAGCCCGCCGCGCGCGAACACCACCCGCTCCTGCCAGCGACCGACCCCCTCGCCGCCTTGGGCGATACCGTCGAGCGTTAGTTCAAGTGTTTCGGGCCAATCCATAGTCTTCCTCATCCGCGCGCGGAGCCGGGCGATTCGCTCTAGGCTCAATACTCACGTTCCCGGAAGGTTGGCGATGTGCTCTCAATCGCCATCGTCCAACCTTCCGGGAACGTGAGCAGAGATGACTTACGATGAGTGTTAGCCGCGCCTTGCGGCCCGGCGCTCAATATAGCTGACCAGATCGCGCCGGCGCAGCAGGCCAAGCAGGGTTGCGCCGTCGAGCACTGGCAGTTGCTCTTCGCCGCTCTCCAGCAACGTGCGAAAAGCCTCGCCGGCGGGCATGCCGGGGGGCAGCACGCGCAGCCGATGAAAGGGCGTCATCGCTTCGCCGACATGCGTGAAGGCCCAATCGCTGAGCTGAAAGCGCCGCAGATCGCGCAACGTCATCATGCCAAGCAACGGCTGGGGGCTATCGGTATCCGGCCATTGAAGCACCGGGAAGCTCTGCTCGATCTGCCCGAGTACATAGCGCCCCACGAACTGGTCGAGCGGCAGCTCCGGCGCGACCGCGCGAAACACGCGCTGCATCAGATCGGACACCGACACGCCGCTCAGCATGCGCTGCAGCACGAACTGGCGGTAGCCGATCGTCGCATTGCGGATGAGAAAGTAGCCGATCGCCACGGCCAGCAAGCCACTGAGCAGATCGGCGGTGACAAGACTGTAGAGCCCACCGCCGGCCAGCAGCACCCAGCCGCAGGCGCGGCCGATCAGCGACGAGACACGCGCGGCAACCACCTCGTCGTCGGTCAGAAAGGTGATTACTGCACTGAGCGCGCGACCGCCGTCGAGCGGGTAGCCCGGCAGTAGATTGAACAGCACAATTGTGCCGTTGGTGAGCGCCAGGTGCAGTAGCATCAGCGCCAGCGGCCCACGCGCCGTCCACCAGGCCAGCCCGCCTAGTACAGCCAGTAGCAGGCTGACAGCCGGGCCAGCCACCGCCACCAGAAAATCACGCGCCGGCTCCGGCGTAGCGTCGGCTATCTCAATCACGCCGCCGAGCGCGAACAGGGTGATCGCATGCACCGGCAGCCCATAGCGGCGCGCCACCAGGGCATGTCCCAGCTCGTGCAGAATGACCGAGGCGCACAACAGCACAGCTGCCGCGCCGGCCATGAGCCATGCCTCGCCGGTGCCCACCGAGCCAGCGTAGAGCTGGCTGAGCGCCGCGACCACCAGCAGCAGCGCTCCCACCCAGCTCCAATGGAGCCGGATGGAGACGCCGTGGATGGAGCCGACCGGCAGGGCGCGGGTGAACATGGGCGGGCCTTTCTGGATAGCGAAAACCTTTTTTATTATACCATCGTGGAATCAAACAGCGGCCTTCTCATGACGAGAAGACCGCCGTGTTCTATCCTACCAAGCTGCGCTTACCAGCGGCTGCTGGAGGTCGCGCGGCGCTGCTGCTGGAAGCAATCCGAGCAGTACACCGGCTTGTCGCCGCGCGGCACGAAGGGCACTTGTGCCTCTTTGCCGCACGATGCGCAGACCGTGGTATGCATCTCACGCGAGCCGCTGCTGTAGCCGCCCCTGCTACCGTAGCTGTCTCGCTCGCCATAGCCGCCGCGCCCACCACCGGCCGCCTTGCGGGCCTGACGGCACGACGGGCAGCGCGTGGGCTCATTGGTAAAGCCCTTCTGCGCGTAGAACTCCTGCTCGCCCGCCGTAAACACAAAATCCGTCCCACAGTCCCTACACGTGATCGTCTTGTCTGCGTAGCTCATCGCTCGCCTACTCCTTTGGTGAAGAAAATACATTGTCCATAGGCTTGGGAAACGATGACCTGGGGAACACACGTCCTGGGGCGCAGGAGGGTCTGAGGGACTTCGTAGAAACCAAACCATTTGAACATAGCGGGAATATTAACACATCTTCGGCCAATTTTCAAGCGGATTCTTTTCTCGAATTGTGCAGAGATCAGTATTCGCGGCATCCGCGGTCTATGCGCAGCGCGATGCGCTATGTATAGGCTACTGATTAGGCCAATCGCCGCCCGTCATACGCTCGCGCGTCTCCTGGCGGGTCGGCGTCTCATCGCTGCCGTGATCGATGCTAGTGATTGCGAGTGCGAACACAAATGCATTGAACACGACGCCGGCCAGCAGCACCAACCAAGCCGGGATCGGCCCGATCGCCGCACGGGCATACAGCTCGCCCCAGGAATGCGGCGTCGCCGGATGGATCACAATCTTCACGAGCCAGCTGATCACCAGCACAGCGAAGAGCCAGATATAGTTGCGCCGCAGCCGCCGGCCAAGCGCCTCCCACAGCGTAATACTGAAGCGCGGGTGCAGCAGGTCGTTGGCCAGAATCTGGCGCCAATTCTCCAGCTCCTCCTCACGCTCGGGCGTGAGCATTTCGGCGAAGAACTCCGTTTCCATCAGGCGCACGCGCGAGCGCCACAGGTCATAGAACATATAGCGCCGCGCCTCGATGTACATGAAATAGAAGATCAGCAGCGAGTTGATCAAGATCATGACATGGGTGTTCTTGGCGCTGCTGTAAGCGAACGAGAGCGTTGTGAGCGTCGTCAGCACGGCCCAGTTGGTCGTGCCGTCGAGGCGCGTACGCCAGGTGTTGGCACGGCCGACCTCGCCGCGGTAGAGGTGGACCATCGCCGTATTGAATTCGCTCGGCGTGAGCGGGCGCACCGCCGGCCCAATCATGGCCGGCCGCTCAGGTGCGGCGGCACGGGTCGTCTGTTCTTCCGTCGCGATCGTCATTGTTCAGTCCACAAGTTACAGGCCACAGCATTTGCAACGTGCAACATGCGATACTACAAGACTGTCTCGATCATCCCTTCTGCGAATAATCCCATGCAGGGCAAGCATAAATCCGATAATGATCGAGATGTGCATACTCCAGCACCGACCGTCAATTATTATACAGCGGCGGAGATTGCTTGTCCATACCATGCTGCACGTTTGTTCCCCCTGTGCTATAATCGCCCGGCAACCCCATCGCGGGTCGATCCGCCGAGCGCTGTCGTGGGACCCATCGCATGTCTCTCGCCGCGTCTGTAGAAGAGCCTGTTGGCACCATGACACAGTCCTTGCTCGCGATCGAAGCATCGCTAGCTGTGCGCCCATTTGTCAAGTGGGCCGGCGGCAAAGGTCAGCTGCTACCCGAGCTATCGCGGCGGCTGCCGGCCAACTTCCGCCGCTACCACGAGCCGTTCGTCGGCGGCGCAGCCCTATTCTTCAGCCTGCACAACGCCGATCGCCTGCGCCACGGCGCGGTGCTGAGCGACTACAATAGCGAGCTGGTGCTTTGCTACCAGGTCGTGCGCGACGATGTCGAAGCCCTGATCGCGGCCCTGAAGCGGCACGAGCGCTACCGCCTCGATCGCACCTATTTTATGGAGATTCGCGGCTGGGATCGCCAGCCGGATTTCGCCCAGCGCAGCCCGGTCGAGCGCGCCGCGCGCACGATCTTCCTCAACCGCACCTGCTACAATGGCCTGTACCGTCTGAACAACAAAGGCCAGTTCAACGCGCCGTTCGGCTACTACAAGAATCCGCTGATCTGCGATCCTGAAAATATGCGTGCGGCCAGCGCGGCGCTGCAGGATGTCGAGCTGCGCGTCGGCGACTTTGGCGATGTGGCGGAGCACACCGAGCCGGGCGATCTGGTGTATTTCGACCCGCCATACGTGCCGGTGAGCACTACCGCCTCGTTCACGCACTACACCGGGCAGACATTCGGCCCCGACGACCAGCGCCGGCTGGCGCAGCTGTTCGACACGTTGATGGAGCGCGGCGTATATGTTATGCTGAGTAATTCGCACACGCCGCTCTCGCGCGAGCTGTACGCTGCGCACGCCGTCAGCACTTCGGTCGTCTACGCCAGCCGCAAGATCAACTGCGACGGCCGGAAGCGCGGGCAGGTCGAGGAGCTGATTGTGTGCGGGTACAAGGCCGGAACCTGACAAGGTGACAAGATGAGGGGGTGACAAGATGAACTAATGCAGTCCAAATGTCACCTTGTCATCTTGTCATCTTGTCACCTTGTCACGCTTATGCCAATTCGCATTCTGATAGCCGACGACCACCCGATCGTGCGCGAAGGACTGAGCGCGGTGTTGGAGACGCAGCCCGACTTCTCGATCGTCGGGGAGGCTGGGAGCGGCGCGCAGGCGGTCGAGCGCGCCGCGGCGCTGCGGCCGGATGTAATATTGCTCGATCTGGAACTGCCCGAGCTGGACGGTGTGGCGGCGCTGCGCCAGATCCGCGCGGACAACCCAGCGGCGCGTACGATCATCTTCACGGCCTTCGACACCGACGAGCGCATCCTGGCGGCGGTGCAGGCCGGCGCACAGGGCTATTTGCTCAAAGGCGCGCCGCGCGAGGAGCTCTTCCAGGCCATCCGCGTGGTCTACGAGGGCGGCTCGCTGCTGCAGCCGGTGGTGGCGGCGCGGCTGCTGCGACAGGTCAGCGGCGCGGCCTCAGCCGCACTCCCCGAGCCGCTGACCGAGCGCGAGCTGGAGGTGCTGCGGCAGCTGGCCAAGGGCCGCCAGAACAAAGAGATCGCCACCGAGCTCTGGATCAGCGAGCGCACCGTCAAGTTCCACGTCTCGGCGATCCTGGCGAAGCTGGGCGTCGGCAACCGCACCGAGGCGGTCAGCAAGGCTGCCCAGCTGGGACTGATCGAACTCTAGTGCGCTTTCAGCATACAGGTTGCGAGCTGGGAGCGAGGAGCAACCATGAAGATCACCGACATTCGCGCGGTTCGCCTCGAGATGCCGCCGCGCGCAACCCCGCCGCCCGGCCGGCGCGCAGCCTGGTCCAAGGATGCCGAGGTCGCCAATCCCATGTCACGCTACGCGCAGTTCAAGCGCCACCGTAATCTCTGGACGCCAAATTGGGCCGATGTATGGTGCAAGGTCACACTGGAGGACGGCAGCTGGGGCCTCGGGCATAGCGGCAATGGGAGAGCCGTCGCGGCTGTGATCGACGACCATCTTGGGCCGCTGCTCGTGGGCGAGGACTGCCTGGCTGCCGAAAAGATCGCCGATATGCTGTTCCGCATGACCAAGCCCTACGGTTCGACCGGGCTGGCATCCTACGCCGTCAGCGCTATCGACCTGGCGCTCTGGGATGCGCGCGGCAAGCTGCTGGAACAGCCGGTCTACCAGCTGATCGGCGGCCCACAGAAAGAGCGCATATTCTGTTATGCGACAGGCAACGATGTGGATTGGTATCTGGAGCTGGGATTCCAGGCTATAAAGCTGGCCTGCCCTTATGGGCCGGCCGATGGGCTGGATGGAATCAAGAAGAACGAGGAGTTCGTGGCCCGTGCGCGCGAGCAGATCGGACCGGACCGCGAGCTGATGCTAGATTGCTGGATGGCCTTCGATGTCGACTACAGCATCCGGCTGGCCGAGGCGCTGCGGCCATACAAGCTGAAGTGGATGGAAGAATGCCTGATACCAGAAGATCTGGATGCGCACTGCGAACTGCGCCGACGGCTGCCGTGGCAGGCACTTGCGACCGGCGAGCACTGGTACACCCACGTGCCATTTCACTGGGCGGCAAGCCACAAAGTAGTCGATATCCTTCAGCCTGACATCGAATGGTGCGGCGGACTATCGACATGCCGTAAGATCGCCGCGATAGCCGACGCCGCCGGAGTCAACGTGATCTTGCACGCCGGCGGCAATACTGTGTTCGGCCAGCACTTCAGTTACGCCACGCCCAGCGTGCCCTGGTGCGAATTCTTCGTCGGGACCGATCCGGGCATTCGGCTCGCGGATGGGTGGCGCCAGCCGGGGCAGGCCATCCCACACGACGGCTGGCTGACACCTAGCGATGCGCCAGGGTTCGGATTGGAAATCAAGCAGGAGTGGCTCGTTCCATTTAGCGCTTCCTAAAGACGAAAATATACTCGTGCTTGAAGATATAGAATCCGCCGGCCAGCGCGCGGTATTTCCATAGCTCCTTCTGACTGCGCTTGCCGGTAGTTTCCTCGAAGTTCTTGACGATGATGCTCTTGAGCGAATAGCCGCGCGCGAGCACCTCATTCATCGTCTGGAAGCCCAGCGGTATCCACTCGCACTTGGCATACTTGTCGCCGATCACCAGCGCCAGGTAGCGACCTGAGTCCAACATCGGCGTCACCTGGTCGACCAGCTGGCCGATCATCTCGAGAAACAGATCGACCGAGCCGGCGTTCGAGAGATCGCGCGGGTCGTCGCTGAACTTGATGATGTCGAAGTAGGGCGGGTGCAGGATCACCAGCTGCGCCGACTCGCGGCCGTGGCGCCCGAGCAATGCCCGATAGTCGGTTGTCAGGCAGTCGCCCTCCACCACTTCGCTCACCACGTCGCCGCTGCTCGGGTCGGCGGCCAGCAGCTCGCGCGCCCGTGCGACGACATCCGCCCGAAGCTCGACGCCGATGCTGTGGCGGCCCAGCCGGCGCGCCTCGATCAGCGTGGTGCCACATCCGGCGAAGGGATCGAGCACCCAATCGCCGGTGCGGGTGTAGCGCCGCATCATCTGGTGCGGAATCTGCGGAATGAAGTTGCCCCAATAGCCGGCGCTGTGCGATCCAAAGCTATCGCGGCGGTTCACCAACCACAGGCTGTCGGTGTAGATATCCTCGTACTCTTTCCAGCGGTTCAGATTGATCTCATTGATCGCGCCGGTACGAACCTCGGTAACACCGCGCATGAAACGCTCGACATAGTAGCGCGCCCGCTCGATCGTCAAAGATGCGGCGATCTGATCCAGCTCAGCGTCCAGGTAATCCGGCATGAACGTGACGGCGGCCGCATGTGTCGTGTGTACACGCAGATCGCCGTCGGGGCTGGCGATCTCGGCTTTGAGGCTGGCCACAGCGCGCCGCAGCTCGCCAATCGCGCCAGCAGCCTTCAACTGGCGCAGCCGATCGAGCAGCAGCGCTTTGTCGAGCCCGATCGGCTCCTGTGGCTCGGCGATCAGATCATCGAAGAACAGCGGGGTTGGAGAAATCAGCTGCATGATGATTCTTTCGTCAAAAAACGAACGAGCACATCATACAGAAAAAGCATGACAGTTGTCAAGAGGGATCATGGCATCAGAGAGACATGATTCATTATAGATGCACCGGGCATGAGTAAAGGCTTGCTCCGTGGACCGACCACGGACGATAGATCATGGGCGATGCTCTCTTATCGTCCATCATCGATCGTCTATCGTCCGCTGTTAAAAAGACATCTGCACCTTGAGAGTCAAGCTGCTCCCGCCGGCTCCGGCCCGGTGGCGACCGGGCGGGTAGGGTCGCTCGACCAATCGCTCCACGAGCCCTCGTAGAGCAGCGCATCGGTGCGGCCGGCGAGATACAGCGCGAAGACGGTGTGCGCGGCGGTGACGCCCGAGCCGCAGTAGCAGGCGATCGTGTCGGCGCTATCGGCGCCAAGCGCCAGGTAATGCTCGCGCAACTCGTTCGCGTTCTTCATCACGCCGTCTTCCCGCAGGTTGCCGGGGTAGGGCGCCGAGCGAGCGCCGGGGATATGACCGGCCTGTGGGTCGATCGGCTCGATCCGCCCTTCGTAGCGCTCGGTCAGGCGCGCATCCAGAATCAGCGCGCGCGGATCGCGCCGCAGCGCCTCCACCGCCGCTGCGTCCACCACCATCTCAGGGTGTGGCACAGCTACAAACGTAGCCGCCGCGATCGTCGGCGCGCCGGCCTCGGTCGGGTAGCCCGCCGCCTGCCAGGCCGGCCAGCCGCCGTCGAGCAGCGAGACGCGCTGGTGGCCGAAGTAGCGCAGCAGCCACCACAGCCGCGCAGCGTGGGCGCCCCCGCTCGAGTCATATGCGATCACATGCGTCTCGGGGCCGATGCCAGCGCGGCCGGCAACCCGCGCAAATGCTTCGGCCGGCGGCAGCGGGTGCCGGCCAGGCCCCTGCCCGCGCGGCGCGGCTAGGTCGGCGTCCACATCCAGGAATACGGCACCCGAGATGTGCCCGGCGTCATATTCAGCGCGCCCACGCGCCGGCTCGGCCAGATACCAGCGCACGTCGACCGGCCGCACGCCTGGGTCGCGCAGGCGCTCCCTCAGCCACTCCGCCGATACGAGTGGTTCCACAGACATAGAAACACCTCTCTATCCTGACGAGATGACAAGATGACAAGATGACATCGCATGCGAAATGTCATCTTGTCATCTTGTCACCCCCTCATCTTGTCACAAACGGTGGTACTGCGGCGCCGCACGCTCGTCGGCGGCGACCTCGTCGAGGTTGGCGATCGCCAGGTGGCCGTGCTGGTCGAGGTACTCGACATGGGCGCCAACCTCCTCGATCGCCAGCAAAATATCGTAGCTGGTGACATTCGGGTAGATCGCCCTGGCCAGCTCGTTGATTGTACGTGGCTCTGCGCAGGCCTCGAGCACGCGTTCCAGCTTGCGCATGTGCGAAGTCTCGATCTGGGCGACGCGCGCGTTCAGATCGTGGATCGGCTCCTCGTGGCCGCCCAGCGCCAGGCGAACATTCGGCACTTGGGCGATCTTGCCGAGCGAATCGAGGTAGTGGCCCAGCCCGGTCGAGAGAGTGATACTCTCGGGTGCCATATGCGGCGAGGTGTGCGGCAGCACATGGTCGGCGCTTAGCAGCACATCGTCGATCTGCAAACAGACCTGCCCAGGGCAATGGCCGGGCGTATGATGGACCAGCAGCAGGTCGTCGAGCAACTCGCCGTCGTGCAGCAGCGTCTCGACCTCGACCGAGCGGAACAGGCCTTTGCTCCAGCTGTACATGCCCATCAGGCTGGTATGATTGGCCTCGGAGACCCCGGCGCGCCATAGGAACGAAGAGACGGCACGGCTAGCCAGCACCAGCCGCTCCTCGTGGTTGGTCAGTACTCGCCGGTCGAGCTCGTGGACGGCGACTGGCGCGCCGGTTTGATCGCGCACGGCTCCCAGCCCACCGTAGTGATCGACGTGCGCGTGCGTCACCACCACGCGCTTGATATCGCGCCAGTCGAGCGACTCGCCCCACTCGTCGCAGATCTGCTCGATCCCCGATCGGATATGGTCGTCGCTCTCGCCCAGGCCGCTGCCGGTATCTACCAGCGCGACATAGTCGCCGGCGATCACAATGTACACATTCGCCACGAGCATCTGAAAGACGCGCACCGGAATGCGATAAATCCGGGCGCCACCATCGGTCTCATAGCGTGTCACAGGTTCTAAAGACACGGCGTCGACTCTTTCTGACACAGAATGAACCACCCACCGATGTAGTATACACCTTTTTGCGCGCATATGTCAGCCTGCGTCTCGCGATGGATGGACAGTCGGCCGCAAGCTGTAGTCGGGCCGGGACAGACTGCCCGGCTGGTCGGGACAGCGCCCTCATGACAATGGGACAGCTCCCGTGCTACGCTTGCTGCATACAAACGACACTCGCTCCAAGATAAACAAGGAGGTTCTTTCGTGGAAGCATCACTGACCCAGGGCCCAAGCCGCCTCGCACGCGCATCGCTCTCAAGCCTCGGCAAGCTCACCGTCAGCTGCCTGGCCGGCGTGACCGCGCTGTTCGTCTACGCGCAGGCGGCTATCTTCGGCGGCTTCGATGTGATAGTAAGCGGGATCGCGCTCGTGCCGCTGATCGCCGCCGGTGTGGTTCTGGTCGGTTGGCGCTGGGCACCACTGCTTGGCACATTGGTGTTCGGCCTGCTGCTAGCCTTGCTGGCGATGGGCAGCAGTGAGATCGCCTATACGCTGGCGCATCCTGGCAGTGCTATGTTTGGCTTCTTGATTATGGTGATCGCGGTGGTTCTCGCAGGCCTGGTCGTCAGCATCAGCGCGGCCATCCAGAACTACCGCAGCGCCACGCGCCCGACTCCACGTGCGCTGCCGTTCGCAATCGCATTGGTGGCCGGCCTGGTGGCTGGCGCGGTCATCGTCGGCGCGATCCCCCAGGCCGGCGAGGCGGCCGGCGTCAGCTCCGAGGCGCTGGCGGCGCTGCCGGCAGTAACGCTCGACAAGTACAACGACGGCGAGATCCATGTCAAAGCGGGCGAGACCGTCGCGCTGCGATTGGAGAACCCCGATGGCATCGCACACGCCTTCGTCGTCGACGAGCTAGGTATCAACGCGCCAATGCCGGCCGGCAAAAACAGCCTGGCGCTGTTCAAGCCAACCAAGCCCGGCACGTACACCTTCTATTGCACACCGCACTACGACAAGGCCAGCGGCCAGGGCATGCACGGCAAGCTGATCGTCGAGTAAGATGATCGCGGACGGAAGACGTAGGGCCAGCGCTGGCTCCTACGTCTTTGGCTTTTCTACTCGTATCTGCTGCATGTCATCCTATATCTGATACTGCCGGCAAACTCGCCAGCTGGGGGTGCGTGGCCCGCTGGCCCCGAGAAATTTCTCTCATGAGTCATCCCGAATTTTACACTAGGATCTTTTGGCATTGTGATGCAGCAGGTCTGATATCGTTGCCGACGCAGTTTTCCTATCTGCTGCTCGCAGGTGGTCGTTGGGGGCCGCTGCGCGGC